>NZ_JAFP01000001.1:0-300000 GCF_000526195.1 Hippea sp. KM1 | reverse complement strand
AAACTCCCTATCCTCTATGCCTATATACCTCAAATTGCCATCATCGCTGAGCTTTGAGTATCTCTTTCTGAATATCTCAGGATGGGCATAAACAACGGGCTTTGCATAATCAAGCAGATATTTAAGCCCACCCCCGTGGTCATAATGTCCATGAGACAAGATAACCTTATCAATCCTCGACAGATCCACGCCCAAAAGCTTCGCATTATGGATTAAAGCATCGGTCTGTCCAGTATCAAACAAAACAAGCTCGCCATCCTTTTCTATCAACATGCTCAATCCGTGCTCAGCCCTGAATCTGGCCTTAATAGCCGTATTCTCAACAAGCGTTGTTATCTTAAGCATGGCACAACTCCATAGCCTCTTCTAAAGATAGGGTTTTTTCATACATCGCCTTACCCACTATAACACCGATAACGCCGAACTGCTCAAGCCTTTTCACCCTCTTTATATCGTCTATATCCCTAACACCACCAGAAACTATTATGTCTAAGTCGGTTCTTACGGCAATCTCCCTGTAAAACTCCTCATTCACCCCGCTTAGTGTGCCATCCCTGCTTATATCGGTTATTATAGCCTCCTTTATGCCCTTATCCCTCATCTTAAGCAAAAACGATATGTATTCTATCTTGCTATCCTCCTGCCAGCCCAATATCCTGACAAAACCGTTATCGACATCAACGCCGGCAATGATCCTATCCCTAAAAAGTTCAACAACCCTATCAAACTCCTCTGGATTCTTAACAGGCATGGTTCCTATAACAACCCTGGCTGCCCCTGATGAGAAGACCCTCTCCACATCCTCAAGGCTCCTCATACCGCCGCCAACCTCAACCATGGCCTTACTCTTTTGAACCATCTCCTCTATGAGCTTTAGGTTGTTCTTATCTCCACCGCTAAAGGCCGCATCTAAATCAACCAGATGTATGCGCTTGATGTTTAAGCTATTGAAATACTCCACCAACTCTATCGGGTTTTCATGGTAAATCTTAACATTATCCCTTCTGCCCCGCACAAGCCTGACCGCTTTGCCATCCATAAGGTCTATTGCAGGAATTACTATCATGGCTTACCCTCACAAATATCACAAAAGTTTTTCAACACCCTAAGCCCCAAAGATTGGCTCTTTTCTGGATGGAACTGCACCCCCCACACATTACCCACATTTACGGCTACAGTAAAATCCACACCGTAATTACACCTTGCAATCGCCGAACCATCCAAGGCCACACCGTAATAGGAGTGCACAAAATAGAAGAAGCTGTTATCGTTTATACCCTCAAGGAGCCTGTTCTGTTTTTCTATTTTTACCGTATTCCAACCCATATGGGGCACCTTCAGGCCTTTGCCCTCAAACCTAACAACCCTGCCCTTAATAAAACCAAAACCCTTATGCAGACCAAACTCCTCGCTCTCCTCAAACAAAAGCTGCAAACCGACGCAGATGCCAAGAAAGGGCTTTCCATCCTCAACCACCCTATAGATTACATCAACAAGCCCATACCCTTTAAGCTTGTCCATGCAATCGCCAAAGGCGCCAACGCCCGGCAATATAACACCATCGCTTGACAGGATTTCATCCCTGTTGTTGGTCAGCTTTGCCTCATAGCCAACAAACTCAACCGCCTTAGAGACACTCCTGACATTGCCACTATCGTAATCGATTACCGCTATATAACCCATAGGCTACCCCAAATCAACAAGCTTAACGCCGTTAAACTGCTTACCTAAAAACATACTGCCCAATCTGGCAAACTTCTCCTCAGAATCGGTCGTATAGCAAATTAGTCTGCCGCTTCCCTTAAACAGCCCCTCAAGCCCTCTAACTTTAAGCTCCTCAACCAAGGCCTCACCGCTATCTATAAGCCTTACACCATCCCCCATAATATCCCGTATGACACCCCTAAGCAGTGGATAGTGCGTGCAACCCAAAATCAGCGCCTCGCAGTTCAAATCACCCAAATACCTCCTGGCTACTGCATAGGTGATCTCATCATCAAGCCAGCCCTCCTCAACCAGCGGCACAAACAAAGGACAGGGCCTCTGAACAACCCCGCAAGAGGCGCTATACTTAGCTATCTTTTTTGGATAGGCATTGCTCTGTATTGTTGAGGTTGTGCCTATAACGCACACCTTTTTAAACCCAGCTGCAAGTCTGGCGGCCGGTTCAATAACGCCAAATACGGGCAGGTTAAACCTCTCCCTTAGAGCATCTATGGCAACACTGCTTGCCGTATTGCACGCAACAACAATAGCATCAACACCAAATTTAGATAAAAATTCCGCATTCTGAAGCGAATATTTAAGAACCGTATCCTTGGACTTTGTCCCATAGGGAAGCCTGGCCGTATCGCCTAAATACACTATATCTGAATTAAACGCTCCAAGGAGCTGCTTAACAACGCTCAAGCCTCCTACGCCGGAATCAAACACCCCTATCAAAACACACCTTCCCGTTTATAAGCTTTACCAGCATAAAATCGCCATCGCTTTCAAAGTGGTTTATGCAGGCATAGTCCTGTGATATATTCAAAACAGAGCTGCCCTTAAGGGACAAAAACTCCATTATAAAGACCCTGTTCACCCCTCCGTGCGCCACTATCAACACATTACCATCCAACGAAGAAAGCCTTTCTGAGATAAAATCCTTAACCCTCTTGTGCACATCTTCAAAACTCTCACCGTTTTTGGGTCTGTAAAAGAACGGATCATCCAAAAAAGCTCTTGCCTCCTCTGGAAACCTATACTCAATCTCCTCCCAGCTTAAAGACTCAAATATACCAAAGGAGCGCTCCTTAAGCCTCTCATCCACAATCACACGGGTCTTTTCAAACCCATCGGCCACCACCCTGCACCGCTTAAGGGGCGATGTATAAACATACCGTATGTTCTTATCCTCAAAAAACCTGACAAGCTCCTCAGCCTGCTTATAACCCCTTTCAGAAAGATCCACATCTATATGCCCGTTAAATACATTCCTATAATAATTCTCAACCTCTGGATGCCTGACAATATAAATATCATAGATCTCACTCTTAAACAAATACTTAAGCTTCTTCTCCATTGGGACACCTTCTATAAACACTCAAAACCATACCAATCAAGGCACCATCAACAAGAAGCGATGTTCCCCCATAGCTCAAAAGAGGCATGGTAATACCCTTTGGCGGCATGATATGGTAAACGCTAAATAGGTTAATAATGGCCTCCAAAGACAACAAAACGCCCACGCCGAAGCTTAAGGCCTTGCCAAATGTATCCTTGCACCTAACCGACACCTCAAACACAAACAACAGCAGAAAAGATAGAAGCACGATAACGGCCAGAACGCCCAAGAACCCGAAATCCTCACCGATACCCGCCATAATAAAATCGTTATAGGAATCCGGCACAAAGAGGCTTTTGTATATACCCTTAGCAGGCCCTGCACCCAAAAGCCCGCCGCTGCCTAAGGCAACCAGGGCGTGCTCCACCTGATAGTTGACCTTGCCTGTGATAAAGAAGTTTATAACCCTCTGAACCTTGTTGGGGTTTGTATAGATCACAGCCGCAGCGACAACGGCAGCAGGCATAACAAGCATTACGATATGCTTGGGCTTATAACCAAACACATATATCATAATCAAAAACACCAATATTAAGAGTGCAGCACTCCCGACATCCGGCTCAACAGCAATAAGCAGAAAGAAGATACCAACAACAGCTGCCACAGGCATCACGCCCCTTGTGATGTCATCCTTAAACTGCTGCTTCCTGCTGATAAAATCGGCTATATATATCAACAAAGCCAGTTGGGCAAACCCGCTGGGCTCAAACATAAATCTGCCTATCTTGAGCCATCGGGTCGCCCCTCTGACATTCACACCGTCTATGTGTAAAAACACAAGCAAAAACAGGGCAAAAACAACCAAAATCAGCGATATTTTCTTCAAGAACCTATAGTTGAGAACAGAAAAAAACCAGGCAACCGCTATGGATAAAGAAGCAAAGACCGCCTGCCTTTTAAGAAAGAAGTTGGGGTCTGAAAACCTCTTAAACGCAAAATAGTAAGAGGACGACCACACCTCAACTATGCCTATAGCAAGCAAAAGAAAGTATGGCAAAATAATAAAAGATGGCCTAAACCAGGGGGACTTCTTCATACTCCTTCTTAAACTTCTTTACCTCCTCCTTGAAAGCCTCTCCACGCTCCTCAAAGTTCTTATAAGGCCCGCAACTTGAACCACCCGGGCTAAACAACACCACATCACCCTTTGCTGCCACCTCAAAGGCGGCCCTAACGGCACCCCAGATATTCAAAGCAGGCAGCGGTATGGGTAAAAACTTCTCAAGCTCTGTCAATATGAGCTTTCTATCATCACCGTAAACAACAATAGCCTTAACCCTCTTTTCAAACAGCGGCAACAGCTTAGAGTAAGGCTCACCCTTGTGCTTTCCCCCCAATATCAAAACGATACCCACATCTTCATCAAACGAATTTATAGCCGCCTCAACGGCATCCAAGTTCGTGGCCTTAGAATCGTTGTAAAACTTAACCCCTTCAATCTCATCGACAAACTCTATCCTGTGGTCTAAATTACTCATCGCTCCAACCACCTCCTTTATTATTTTCCCCTGAACACCGCACAAAAGGCCAATAACCGATGCGAATGCAACATTCTCAAAGACCTTAGAACCAAATAGTCCTGTTTTATCTATCTTAAGCCTATCAGGCCTATTTACAACAACGCCGTCTCTGTTATAAAAACAATCGGCATCCCTGCTTTTCGATGAAACCAAAAACAACTCAGCCTTACCATCAAAGCTATACCCATCGCTATCGTTCTTTATGAAGAAATCCCTATTCGTCTGGTTTTTGTATATCTTCTTTTTGGCCTCTATGTAATTATCCATACTCCCATGCCAGCCCAGATGGTCAAAGGCTATATTTAAAATAGCCGCTATGTGGGGCCTAAAACCGTCTATAAACTCAAGCTGATAGCTGCTTGCTTCAACCACATAGTAATCCGCATCAAAAAAAACGGCCTCACTCAGAGGCAGACCGTAATTACCACATGCTAAGGCCTTTCTGCTCGACCCTTTCAGAATCCTCTCCACCAGGGCAACGGTGGTCGATTTACCGTTTGTGCCTGTTATTGCAATTATTTCGCCTTTCGCATACCTATAGCCAAGCTCAAGTTCGCTTATAATCCTTATCCGTCTCTCTATGCAGTGCTTAACAAACGGATGGTACGGCTTTATACCCGGGCTTAGGACAACCTCATCAAATTCAATATCAAAGAACCTATCCGCCCTATCCTTACCAAACAAACCATCGCCATTAAGCTCAACCCTATCGTCAAACACATAGACATCAAAGCCTCTATCCTTAAGCAGCCTGTATGCAGCCTGCCCGCTTTTTCCAAAACCAACCACACCGACCAGCATACTCACCTCAACTTAAGCGCCGTCAAGCTCAACAAGGCCAGCACCAACGATATTATCCAGAACCTGACGATAACCTTCGATTCAGGCCACCCCTTTAGCTCGAAGTGGTGATGGATCGGGGCCATGCGGAATATGCGCTCGCCGGTGGTCTTATAGCTTGCAACCTGTATAATCACCGATACGGTCTCCAAAACAAATATACCACCGGCTATGGCAAGGACAACCTCCTCCTTAATAGCCACAGCCACTATCCCCAAAAAACCGCCCAAAGCCAAGGAGCCCGTATCGCCCATAAACACCTCGGCCGGATAGCAGTTATACCACAAAAATCCCAACAGAGAACCGGACAGGGCGGCAAGCAACACGCTAATCTCGCCAGCACCCACAACATACGGAAGGTGCAGATAGCGGGAGAATATGGCATTACCCGTGGCATAGGCAAAAACCGTCAAGGAGAATATCGTGGTTAAAGAAGGACCGGTGGCCAACCCATCAAGGCCATCTGTCAGATTTACAGCGTTTGAGCTGCCCACTATAACAAAAACGGCTATAATCAGATAGAAATAGCCAAGATCAAAGACACCCTGTTTAATAAACGGCAAATAGAGACAACCTGCACAACCCGTCAATATGTTCTCAATCCTAAAGATCAACAAAGATACAACAACCCCCACAACTGTTTGTAAAAAGAACTTTGTCCTGGCCTTAAGTCCGTTGTTCTTGCCCCTCTTTATCTTCAGCAAATCATCCAAAAAGCCTATAAGCATAAACAGAAAACTCCCAAGCAACACTACCCATACAAGCGGTGAATCAAACCGTATCCACATCAGGGCCGATGCAAAGAAACCGCCCCATATGATAAGCCCGCCCACCGTGGGGGTGCCGCTTTTCTGTTTATGCGTCTGAGGCTCATACCCCTTAAAACTATCCTCAAATTGCATACTCTTAAGCTTAGGGATTAGAATCCTGCCCAACCACAAAGACAAACCAAGCGATGTAAGTGAAGCCATGATCATCCTGAATGTTATGTAATGAAAAACATTAAACGGGGAAAACAAACCAATTAACTTTTGATAGAAGATATAGTAAAGCATCTATTGACTCCCTCTTAGCTGTTCAAATATATCCTCAAGCCTCATGCCTCGTGAGGCCTTAAGCAAAATCACATCGTATTCAGAAAGCCTATCCCTTAGAAACTCAACGGCTTCGACCTTGGTTTTTAAGTAATGTTTCCTTCCCAAGAAGCCCTCAAAGATGAAAAAGGCATCCCTGCCAACAGCCAACAATTCCACACCCTTGTTGTTCAAATACCTTCCAACCTCCCTGTGGAATTCTTCAGACATATCCCCAAGCTCAAACATATCACCCAATATGGCCAACTTCCTTCCGCTTAATTTAGATAACTCATCAATCGCATGTTTCATGGAGTTTACATTGGCGTTATAGCAGTCAAGAATAAACAGCCTATCCTTAAGGACCTCACGCCTCATCCTGTATCCTACAGGCTCAAATGAAGCCAGTTTATTTTTAAAGCACTCCCCATCCTCAAAACCGCCAAAGACTTCAGCAGCGCTATAGGCGGCAAGAACCGTATAGGGGTTTAAGCCAAACGGCTTTTCAAAAATCGTATCTTTTACCTGTATCCTCTCATTACCTTTGGCCCTAAACGCACAATCGTGCAAGAAACAAAAACCGAATGAGTTATCCCTGTTTTCAAAGGCCTCTTTGAGCATTACATCATCGGCATTGTAAACCAGCTTAGCACCATCGCCTATGATCTTGGATTTCTCCTCAAAGATGACCTCTATGTTTTTGAAGTTTCCTATGTGCGTCGGTGCAACATTCAAAAACAGCACATTATCCGGCTTAAAGAAGGCCGCTATCCCCTCCATCTCACCCGGCCTGTTTATGCCCACCTCAACAACACAGAAATCCTCATCCTCAACCCTTAAAAGCGTCTTGCACACACCTATGGCGTTGTTTTCATTCTCAAAGCTTCTGCAAACCGAATACCTGCAGGATAGAAAATCCGCCACAAGCTCCTTGGTTGTTGTCTTACCCACAGAGCCAACAACGGCAATCGAAACCGCTTTTGATTTTTTTAGCTTAAACGCCGCAAGTCTCTTCAAGGCCTCAAGGGCATCATCGACAACCATGTGGGGGCAGTTTATTCTCTTCTCCACTATGGCAAATGTCTTTGCCTTTCTGACAGCATCGCAAGCAAAGTCAACCCCATCGAACCGCCCCCCCCTTATGCCGACAAAAGCCTCACCCCCTTTTATGGTGCGTGAATCGATGGAAAAGCCCCTTACGGTGCAGTTTTTATCTATCGAAACTTCCCTGGGTTTTAAAAGCTCAATCAGCTCGCCTATTCCAAATTCCAAAGCTTCTTCACCGTCTCTCTATCGTCAAAGTGGATTGTCTTATCCCTCAAAATCTGGTAATCCTCATGCCCCTTGCCCAGAATGGCCACTATATCGCCTTTTTCAGCCATATCCAGGGCCTTCTTTATGGCTTCAAACCTGTCAGGCTCAACTATAACCTTCTTCTTGTCCTTTATGCCCTTCAATATATCCTCAATTATGGCTATAGGCTCCTCGCTCCTTGGGTTGTCGCTTGTAATCACAACAACATCGCTTAACTCTTCTGCCACAGACCCCATCTTGGGCCTCTTTGTTTTATCCCTATCGCCACCTGCACCAAAGACCGTTATGATTCTGTTCTTCTTTATCTTATTCAGGGTCAACAAAACATTCCTCATTGCATCATCCGTATGGGCATAATCGACAACGGCATAGGCACCGTCTTTTTTGAAAAACTCAAGCCTGCCCGGTGCGCCCTTGCTTTTTGCTATACCCTCCTCAATCCTGTCAAAATCCACCCCGAAGAAGAAGGCAACACCAACAGAGGCCATTATGTTATAGAGGTTATAATCACCTATCAACGGCGATGTTATATTGAGAATTCTGCCTGCCGCATTGAGCTTGGCCTTTATGCCATCAAGCGAATACTCATAAACTATAGGCCTTATGAAAGCAAATTCAGAAAAACCATAGCTGATTGTGGCAGCATCTATAAGCGTTCTGCCATAATCATCATCGGCGTTTACAACCTTGGGCTTCAACCTTTCAAAGAAAGAAAGCTTTGTTTTTGCATAATTCTCAAAACTGCCGTAAAAATCCAGGTGATCTTGCGATATGTTGGTAAACACCTTCAAAGCAAAATCGACACCCTCGATCCTGTTAAAGCTCAAGGCATGAGAGGAAACCTCAACAAAGCAATACTCTGTATCGGCCAAAACCATCCTGTTTAGTATCCTGTGCAGATCCAACGACTCAGGCGTTGTGTTGTTTAGCTTAAACCTCTCCTCCTTCAGCGTCCATCCGGTTGTTCCTATAATCTCGCTATTCTCAAAGATGCTCCTTAGAAGGTATGTTGTGGTTGTCTTGCCGTTTGTGCCTGTAATACCCACAACCTTGAGTCTTTTGGACGGACGATTAAAGAACCTATCGGCTGCAAGCCCCATACATCTTCTTACATCATCAACCCTTATACACCGCTCATCACCAAAGGACTCCTCGCTTACAACCAATACCCTTTTGAATCTATCCAGAATGTCCGGCACAAACCTGTTTGCATTTACATTTGCACCCTTTATGGCAAAAAAGACAAAACCCTCACCAACCTGGCGGGAATCATAAACCATATCAATCGGCCTGAATGCCTCTATCCTATCCAAACACTCCATAGCTAAAACCCTAAAAATCTTATTGACCACAAAGGCCGCTTCTAAAATCCTACATTTTTAATCTTTTGTCAAGGCAATAAAAAAAGCCGGCCTAAGCCGGCTTGATAAGTCTTGCGTTTATTTTAGATTATGCCGTTTTTATCTTTGCTATATCCTCAAGGCCGAGCTCTTTTATGGAGATCTCCCTCATCTCCACCTTCCTGATCTTGCCCGTAACGGTCATGGGGAATGAGTCGGTAAACTTGATGTATCTTGGAATCTTGTAATGGGCTATCCTGCCCTTGCAATACTCCTTAATCTCCTCTTCTGTTGCCGTCTCACCCTCTTTAAGCCTGATCCAGGCGCAAACCTCCTCGCCGTATTTCCTGTCAGGCACACCGATAACCTGGACATCGGCGATCTTTGGATGGGTATAGAGAAACTCCTCTATCTCCCTCGGATAGATGTTCTGACCACCCCTGATGATCATATCCTTTATTCTGCCTGTAATCTTAAAATAGCCATCCTCATCCATTGTTGCCAGATCCCCCGTATGCAGCCATCCATCCTCATCTATCGCCTCTTTTGTTGCCTCAGGGTTGTTGTAATAATACTTCATGACATTATAACCCCTGGCGCACAGCTCACCCTGCTCGCCAACCGGCAATATCCTGCCGGTTTCTGGGTCTATTATCTTAACCTCTATAAACGGTAGCGGTCTTCCAACCGTCTCCGTCCTATGCTCAAGCGTATCATCGGCCAATGTCTGGGTTATAACGGGACTTGCCTCGGTCTGGCCGTATGCTATCTCGACCTGCTCCATATGCATCTCTTTGTTTACCCTCTTCATAACCTCAACAGGGCAAGGCGAACCGGCCATGATGCCTGTTCTTAGGCTGGTTAGGTCAAACTCCTTAAAGCGTGGATGCTCAAGCTCGGCAATAAACATCGTTGGAACCCCGTGCAGTGCGGTGCACTTCTCCTTCTCAACGGCCTCAAGTGTGGCCTCGGCGTTGAAATACTCACTCGGCAGAACTATCGTTGCACCGTGGGTAACGCATGTCAAATTGCTCATAACCATACCAAAGCAGTGATAGAACGGCACGGGCACGCACAGCCTATCCTTATCGGTAAACTTCATCGCCTCTCCGACAAAGAAGCCGTTGTTGATTATGTTGAAGTGGCTCAATGTGGCAGCCTTAGGAAATCCGGTCGTGCCTGAGGTGTATTGGATGTTTATGGCATCATCAAAATCGAGTATCCTCTGCCTATCCCTAAGCTCGCTATCGTCCACCTTCGATGCCATCGCAAGAACATCCTTCCACTTAAACATGCCTGTATGTTTGGTATCGCTTATGCATATAACATTCCTAAGATGGGGCAGCTTGTTTGAATGGATCTGTCCGGGTATGGCACCCCTTGCAAACGGGGCAACCTCATAAAACATGTGTATATAATCAGAGGTTTTGAAGTTCTCTATTAATATCAGCGTATTAACCTCGGACTGCTTAAGCGCATACTCAAGCTCGTTTGTCCTGTATGCTGGGTTTATCGTAACCAAAACGGCGCCTATCTTGGCCGTGGCAAACTGCGTTAACACCCACTCCACATTATTTGTTGACCATATGGCCACCTTATCGCCCTTTTTGATGCCCAAGGCTAAAAGCCCCTTTGCAAGCCTGTCAACCTCCTGCTTAAACTCCCTGTATGTCATCCTTACGCCTTGATGGAGGCTAACGATACAGTCGTTGTTTGCATACTTTTCTGCATTCTCATCCAGCATATCGCCTATGGTCTTGGCGATGAATTTGGTCGTTGAACCCTCAAACGCATAACTTAACATGGCACCCTCCTAAACAAACGAACCGTTTGTGCCTTTTTTGCCCAATTTCTTCTCTATCTCCATTCTCCTCAAAACCGCCCTCTTGATCTTACCGCTTATGGTCTTGGGCAATTCCTTAACAAACTCTATCTCCCTCGGGTATTTGTAAGGTGCTGTCTTGCTCTTGACAAAATCCTGAATATCCTTGATTAGCTCCTCTGAGGGTTCATAACCCTTTGCAAGTATGATAAACGCCTTAACAATCGTACCCCTTATGGGATCCGGGCTTCCAACAACGGCGCTTTCTGCTACAGCCGGATGCTCCTGAAGGGCGCTTTCAACCTCAAACGGTCCAATCCTGTATCCCGAAGACTTAATAACATCGTCGGCCCTTCCATAGAACCAGAAATAACCATCCGCATCCATATAGGCCCTATCGCCCGTGTAATAGAAATCACCCCTGAAGGCCTCAGCCGTTGCGGCCTCGTCCTTGTAATACTCCTTAGCTATGCCTATCGGGTGGTTGGGTTTTATCTTAACGGCTATATGGCCGGGCTCACCAACAGGCATATCGTTTCCATCATCATCAACAATCCTCACATCATAACCCGGCACGGGCTTACCCATAGAACCATACTTTATCGGCATGCACGGATAATTGGCCACAATCAAAACGGTCTCCGTCTGACCATAACCATCGTAAATCAATGTGCCTGTTGCATTCTTCCACGCCTTTATCACCTCAGGGTTTATAGGCTCACCGGCGGATGTGCAATGTCTCAAGGATGAAAAGTCATACTGGCTCAAATCCTCCTGAATCAACATCCTGTAAACCGTCGGCGGAGCACAGAAGGATGTTATGCCCTGGGTGGTTAAAAGCTTCAGCGTTATCTTTGGGTCAAAGTGAGCACCCGCATTATGCATAAAGACAGCAGCGCCTATCTGCCACTGTCCGTATAGCTTGCCCCAGACGGCCTTTCCCCACCCTGTATCGGAAATCGTCCAGTGCAGGTCGGTGGGTTTTAGGTCGTGCCAGTATTTGGCCGTAACGATGTGGGCTAAGGCGTATGCCTGATCATGCATCACCATCTTGGGATACTTCGTTGTGCCGCTTGTGAAGTATATCAAAAGCGGATCGGTAGCCTTTGTCGGCTCAACATCGTCCCTTGAGAGTTTATCCGAGGCCATATCCATCTGATTCTCAAACGATAGCCACCCCTCAAGGTCTCCATCTATAATCATTTTGACCTTCAGGCTTGGGCAGTCGCCGTTTGAGCAGGCCTCTTCAACCTTCGAGGCATTGGAGGCGCTGGCTATAGCCATAACGGCCTCACCCTTCCTGATCCTGTATCTTATATCCTCAGCCATCAATATGTTTGGTGCAGGCAGGGCCACAGCACCCACCTTATTAAGCCCCAGCATAACCGCATACCACTCAACGATGCGGGGAACCATAACAAACACATTATCGCCCTTTTTGATGCCCAGCTTAAGCAGAACATTGGCAAACTTGTTGGACATCACCGATATATCCCAAAAGGTGTATTTCTTTATGTTCTTACCCGGGGTATCCGCCCATACAAGGGCCAGCTTTGTCCTGTCTTCGGCCCACTTATCCACAACATCAAACGCAAAGTTGTAATACTCGGGCACCTCAAGCTTAAAGTTCTTAACCTCTTCATCGTAATTCACCATGTTATGCCTTGTCATAATAAAGACCTCCCGTTTCTTTTAGGGGGAATACTTACCAGAAATATAAAAAAAAGTCAATATAGTTTACAAATTAACTTTATTTTTCCTCAACTATTTTTAATGTATATATTACAAAATTACCTTCTTCTTTTGGCCAGATACCCCTTCAACAATTCGGCAAAAAGCTCAGGCACAATCATCATCTTCTCCTCAGGCTCAACACAGGCTATCCTAACCTGCGTATGGCCCGGGTTTCTGCCCTCTATAACATTGTAAAAACCCCACATGGGGCTAACAAGCAGGGTGTATCGCTTACCGTCTATCTCAACCTCGCCCTCTTTTGCGCAATACATCACAAAATCCTCTGCCTCGAAATCCTCATCGACCATATCCCTAAGATCCACAACCATATAGATAGAGGCCTCAGGCTTTGACACAATGGCATCGGGCAGGCGCTTCTTTAGCTCTTCATACATATACTCAAGCAGCTTTTTATAGTAATCCCTCAACGAGGCAATCCATCCTTTTATATCCTCATAGCTCTCCTCATACAGACCCTCAACTATGTGCTGATCGATTATCGAGGGGCATAGATAGGTGGTATTGGCCGCAACAGCCCTATCCCTGAAAGACTCATTGTCGGTAACCAGGGCACCCATCCTCAAGCCACATGAGTTAAATGTCTTAGACAAACTCTCTATGCTTATCCTTATGCCTGCACTCTCAATCCCCGGCACATCCCTATCCGTCACCCGCCACACACTCGGCGGCTCATCGTCTGTATAGTAAAGCCCCCTGTATGCCTCATCGCTTATGATAAACATATCGTTCTCAAGGCAAATCCTGACATACTCGTTTATCGTCTTCTGCCTCATCAGTTGTCCCGAGGGGTTATCATACGGGATGATCAACAAAGCACCCGGCTTATACCTCCTGACAGCCTCCTCTATCTTCTCAACGGCGACATGGTTGAAGTTGCCGCTTCTGTCTAAGGCCCTTTCAACCGCAACAATCCTTCTGCCAAGCTCATCGGCCACCGCCTTGTAATTGGTGTATGTGGGATTCATAACAAGCAACGGCCTATCATCAGCACCGGCATCACCACACAAACCCAAGATAGCCGTCCTCATAGCCCCCGAGCCGCCATCCTGAATTATGGAATAGAGCCTGGGATTTACCCCCTCAGGCAGAAACGCCTTTATTATCTTTATAAAAACCTCATTGGCCTTCTGGGTTCCGGGTGTCTCACCGTATCTCCATATACCGTTGATCAACTCCTCATCTGTTGGATTCAAAAACCTCTGAAGCAATTTGGGGTGGGTTTTTAAAGAAACGCTGCCGATGGCAACATTAACGGCCTCTATAGGCTTTTTACCCTCTGCTATATCCCTCTTTAGCCTCTTTTCGAATACAGTCTGGGCAAGCCTTAAACCGGATGGCTTTACGCTGTTAAAAAAATTTGAGAATTTCTTGTCAGGATTCCCCAACATTATATATTACCTCCCCCTCATTTGTATAAGTGGGTGAATTTTATACATCATATAAATCCTGTCAAGACCAAAAAATCGAACTAATATGCCAGCTAAAAAATTAAATAAAATTAAAATTTTCTATTGACTTGCCGAGAAAAATATATAGAATAGGGAATGTGAATTTCTTAACTAAGGGGGTGGGAGTTAAAGAAAAAGTGAGAAAGGGGCTTGACAAACAAGAGGGTTGGGCTTATTATGTGGAAGCGATGCAGAAAATTTTGAAAAACTTTGTTAGGAGGTTTTAAACATGAAGAAAAGGTTGATTTCTTTGGTAGCAGCAGCAGCATTGGTAGGTGGTATAGCTACTGTATCTGCTCCTGTATCCGCACAGGCTGGCACAGTTGCCGTAAAGGGTGATACCCAGGTTCAGTTGTATGGAGCACTTAAATTCACAGCAGATTGGGCAAGCAGGACAAACGGTTTGACCGCAAACACGGCTTTCAAAAGCAGAAATAACAATGTAAGTGATAGGGCTCAGAATAAGCTGAACTTCCAAGGCTTCACAATGAATGGTGCAGGAACAAAGTTTGGCTTCAACTTCTCCAACAAGGATGCAAACCTATCTGGTAAATTGGAGATAGGAACAGGAACAGCTGGTGTAAACCTAAGACATGCTTATATTAAACACACATTTGACAACGGCCTCTATGTGTTAGTAGGTCAGACCGACAACACATTTGAAGCTAACTACACCTCTTTCAATATGCTACCTAACGGAATAGCGGGTCTCAACGGAGCAGCCCCAAGGTCTCCTCAGGTTGCTGTGGGTGGTAAATTCGACATAGCCGATACAGCAAGCCTTGATTTTAAGTTCGCCTTCATGAACTCTAACTATGCAACTTATGGAGCTGGTTTATCCCAAAATAGAAGAACATTCCCAACAATCGGTTTGAATGTGGGTGTAAACTTCGAGACCGGTTTTGGTGCACCAGCAAGGGTTTACGGTGGTGTTGTAACAGAGAATGATAAGATTCTAAATATAAACCCTGCAACATGGACAGAAACATCGAAAACAGGTGTGGGTTATACTTTTGGCATAGTTCTGCCCGTATCTATGGTAACCGTTCAGAGTGAGTATGCCCATGCAAAGGGCATGAACGCATTAGCTGGAGTCGCAACAACAGGAGCTTTATCAACTCCACCCTCTTACTGGTGGAACGGAACAACTAACAGCATAGAGACAACAAAATATACAGCTTGGAACTTGGAAGCTAAAATTACACCTATGGCTTGTGTTTCTGTGGCTGCAGGATATGGCCATCTAAAATTTAAAAATGGTGGATTCGCTGCAAATCAAATAAAGAAAAATTCGACTGTTTTCGTTAATGCATCTATAAAGACAACAAAATACACAACATTGATGCTTGAGTATGACCACATTAAGACAAAGGCATACGATCCAGCTGCAACAGCTGCCAACCCGATAACGACAAGTTATAGCGGCAACTCCTACTTCATGGCTTACACCTACAGCTTCTAATCAAGCAAAATCACAAAACCACAGCGGGGCAACTGCCCCGCTTTTTTTATTACCCTTTCAAAATTTCCTTCACATAATTGGGCAAAACGAATGCAGCCCTGTGGATTTCGGGGTTGTAATACTTCAAATCCAAACCCAATCCTTCAAACCTATCGCTATCAAACCTATCCCTTGGATGCTCACCCGACTTCCAGCCGATGGCAAAAACCCAGGTGCCTGAGGGGTATGTGGGAATGGCGGCCTGGTATATGGCAACATTGTCCACACCAAACGCCTTTCTCATGTTGTTTACCGAGCGCATCATCCATCGCTTATCGTAATAGGCGTTTTCGGCCTGAGCCACAACAATGCCACCCTCCCTTAAAATGTTTCTGACATTGGTGTAAAATTCAACATTGAACAGACCCTCAGCAGGTCCGAACGGATCGGTTGAATCCACTATAACCACATCGTAAAGTTCACTCTTGTTTTTAACAAACTCAATACCATCGCCAATAATCAGATTAACCCTGTCATTGTCAAAGCCAGAGCCAACAAATGGTGTATATTTCTTGCTATTTTCAACCACCACCTCGTCTATTTCAACATTGGTAATACTGTTTAGATATGTGTGTTTTGACACCTCCCTTGCCGTTCCACCATCACCACCGCCGATTATCAAAACATCTTTAGGCTCATGGGCGGCAAACAATGGCAGATGCGCTATCATCTCATGGTAAACAAACTCATCCCTCTCTGTGAACATAATCAAACCGTCAAGCAGCATCACCCTGCCAAAATCGTATGTCTCTAAAATATCAAGCCTCTGAAGCGGACTCTGCTGGGTGTTTAGAACCCTTTTCACCTTGAATGTAAAACCGCAGGTTCCCGTGTATTTCTCTGTAAACCACAACTCAGGAAAATAAGCCATACCTCAATCCTCCTTTTTAGACAAAAAAATAGGGGTTGCAGCCTTTTTAAGCCACAACCCCTTTTAGGTTAAATCCCAAAAACAGGATTTACTTCTTTGTTGGCCCCTCAGCCTTGAACTTCCTGCCCACCTCTAAGCCCATATCAAAGGCCTTCATGTTCATATCAAGGAATGCTGCAGGCACCTCTTCCTTAACCGTATCTCTGACTGCATCGATGGGCAAAACCTCTGTAAGACCCAGACAGATTCCAACGGCCAATATGTTCATCGTAACAACATTGCCTATCTCGTATTTGGCCGTCCTAACAAGCGGATACTCATAAACCTTGTATTTTTTGGCATCCTCATCCGGAACAACAACTAAACCGGAGTCAACCAAAACATAGGCACCCTCTTTCAAATCACCCTTGTATGCATCATAGGCCTTCTGATGGGTTGACAAGAAGAAGTCAACATTGGTTGACTCAGGGAATGTTATCGGCTCATCGGAAATAATAATGTCGGCCTTTGCTGCACCACCCCTAACCTGGGATGTATATGTAGGCACCTGCGTAGCATAGTATTTGGTTCTAAAAACGGCTGCATGGGCAAGAATGGTTCCTGCTGTGAGGGAACCCTGTCCACCTACTCCTCCAAATCTCAATTCATAATGAAATGCCATTTTCTTACCTCTTCCTTAAAGTTTTTTCCATTCTTTTAATGGTGTTTCAACATCGTATGGATACAGACCCTTCAACTCTTCCCTGGTTATTTTGTCTTTATCGGCATCGGTCAGTGTGCCCTTTGCGTATTTTGCCCAGTACTCATCGCTTGCCTGAGCCTTCTCAACAAGCTGCCTGTAAGACTCTGTAAGCTCCGGCTTGCTCTCATCCTTGTGCAATACGCCCGTTACGAATTTACCCTTAAGCTCCTCCTCGCTCATCTTCTTGGCCTTAGCTGAGCTTACAAGGAAGCTCTTCATATAATCCATCAACTTGGCAGGATCGCCCAATTTATTCCTTCTTCCGAAGTTAATAGGACATGGGCTGAAGACCTCTATAAGACTGAAGCCCTTATATGCAAGACCCTCTTTAATGAGCTTTGTAAGCCTTACAGGATCGCCTGCAAAGCCCCTTGCAACATAGCCTGCACCGGCGCCGATTGCCATCTTGCAGACATCGATTGTAGGCTCAAATGTTCCCCTTGGCGCCGTGGATGCCTTTGCTCCTGGGGGTGTTGTACAGGAGTGCTGGCCACCCGTCATTCCGTAAATCCAGTTGTTAATCAAAACAACCGTGATGTCCACATTTCTCCTGCATGCATGAAGCAGGTGGTTTCCACCGATGTGAACTATATCACCATCACCACCGAAAACAAACACATGCTTATCCGGATGGGACATCTTAACGCCGACTGCAACGGCTACAGCCCTTCCGTGAATGGTGTGAAGCGTATGGAAATCGACATATCCGGTAACCCTTGCTGCACATCCGATACCGGACACCATAGCACAGTCGTCCTTGCTCCAACCCAACTCATCAATGGCCTCTAAGTAGCACTTCAAAACGATACCATCGCCGCAACCTGGACACCAGTAAAGCGGCATCTTTTCCATTCTTAGATATTTTGTGTAATCAACAGCCATTATTCGCCTCCTCCAAACCTTCTAATCTCCTCATCGGTCATGACAATCTCGACCTTCTTCTCTGGATTCTTGATCTTCTCAAGAATCTGAGAAGGCCTAATCAGGGTTCCTGTGGCCTGATTGATGCCATAGATCGGTGCAGTATCGCCGACGATTCTTTGAACCTCAAGTATATACTGACCCAAATTCATCTCTGCCACGATAATATTCTTAACCTTGCTTGCAATATCCTTTATCTGCTGTTGTGGTGATGGCCAGATCGTCAAAGGCCTGAACATTCCAACCTTTATACCCTCTTTCCTTGCCTCATCAATGGCAACCCTTGCAGACTCAGCAGTGGAGCCAAATGCTATGATGCAGGTTTCAGCATCGTCCATCTTGTAATACTCATACTTCAATATCTCATCAAGGTGGTTGTTTATCTTGTTATGCATCCTGTTCAAAAGCCACTGAACATACTTAGGCACAACGGTCGGGAAGCCTGTTTTATCGTGGATCAAGCTGGACATGTGGTATCTATAGCTCTTGCCGTCCTTTGTCCACCATGGGGCAAGAGGCGGAATCTCGTAATTGTAATCGTAAGGATAATACTCATCCGGCTCAACCTCTGGAGCCTGCCTGTCGATGATCTCGACCTCTTCTGGATCGGGTATGTAAACCTTGGTGTGCAAGTGAGACAGAGAACCATCCGTTAAGATATAAACGGGCTGTCTGAACTTCTCTGCCAGATTGAATGCCCTGATCGTCTCAAAAACGGCCTCTTGAGCGTTACACGGAGCAACGGCTATTACGGGGTGATCACCGTGCGTTCCCCACCTTGACTGCATTATATCGCCCTGAGAAGGCCTTGTTGGAAGACCAGTTGAAGGACCGCCCCTCATAACATCGACAACCACAAGCGGAACCTCAAACATACAGGCCATACCGAAGGCTTCCTGCTTCAAAGACAAACCAGGACCGCTTGTACATGTCATAGCCTTAACGCCGCTTGCAGCTGCTCCTACACAGGCGTTAATAGAAGCTATCTCATCCTCCATCATTATGAAGGGCACGCCCCTTTCGGGCATTATCTTTGAAAGCCTTTCTGGAACCTCGCTGGAGGGTGTTATCGGATAACCCGCATAGAAACCCAATCCAGCAACAACAGCCGCCTCAGCTATGGCAGCGTTAGCATCCATAAATCCAATTCTTCCCATTGATTCCTCCTACTTACTTTTTGTAACCGTATTTCCCTTACTATCTGTAAACTCAAGCTCCACGCCAATGTCGGCAACAGTGATGGCAAAGTCTGGACAGATATCCTCGCACATCTTACACCTGATGCAATCCTCAGGCCTTGCAACCTTTGCAATGGTTCCCATCCAGACATGGAGATCTTCAACCATCTCCAAAACATTCTTTGGACAAACATTAACACACAAACCGCAACCCTTGCACAACTTTTCATTAATCTCAACCGGCATGCGTTTTTCAGCCATACAACCTCTCCTTCTTTAAAAGAATTAGGGGGCTTAAGCCCCCCATCCATTTTTTACAGTTTTGCAATGATGGAGTTGAGCGTCTCGCTACACCTCATTATCTTGTCAACCTTATCCTCATCCGGCCAGTAATAGCCGTCGATCTGGCAAGGCTTACCCTGAGCGGCATCGAAGTCGTTTATAATCTTCTCCTCGTTCTCCTTCATCTCCTTGGCTATTGGCTCGAAGATCTTCTTAAGCTCCTCATCCTCGTTCTGCTCAGCCAAAGCCTCAGCCCAATACATAGCAAAATAGAAGTGGTTGCCCCTTGTATCTAACTGATGAACCTTCCTGCCAGGCCATTTCTGATTCTCCAAGATCTTTGTCATGGCCTTATCGGCAGCATCGGACATCACCTTGGCCTTCTTGTTGTTATACCTTTCGGCTATATGCTCAAGTGAGGCAAAAATGGCGCCAAACTCACCTAAAGAATCCCATCTTAGGTGTCCCTCTTCAATGAGCTGCTGGGCGTGTTTTGGAGCAGAACCACCAGCACCGGTCTCAAACAGGCCACCACCTGCAAGCAGCGGAACGATGGAGAGCATCTTTGCCGATGTTCCAACCTCTAAGATCGGGAAGAGGTCTGTTAGGTAATCCCTCAAAACATTACCCGTAACGGATATTACATTCTCGCCCTTTCTGACCTTCTCCAAAGAGAACCTCATGGCCTCTTTAGGCGGCATAATCCTTATGTCAAGGCCATCGGTATCATGCTCTTTCAGATACTCCTTAACCTTCTTTATAAGCTGGGCATCGTGAGCCCTATTCTCATCAAGCCAGAATATAGCAGGATAACCGGTTGCCCTTGCCCTTCTTACAGCCAAACCAACCCAGTCTCTGATGGCCTCATCCTTAGCCTGGCAACCCCTCCAGATGTCGCCCTTCTCAACCTCATGCTCCATGAGAACATTGCCGTTCTCATCAACAACCCTGAACTTACCATTAGTCGGGGCCTCGAATGTCTTATCGTGTGAGCCGTACTCCTCAGCCTTCATGGCCATCAAACCGACATTGGAGACATCGCCCATTGTTGTTCTATCAAACTGGCCATTCCTCTTGCAGTCCTCAACGATCTCCTTATACATCGTTGCATAGGACCTATCCGGGATTATGGCCTTTGTATCCTGAAGCTCATCGTTCTTGTTCCACATCTTACCGCCATCCCTTATCATAGGCGGCATGGAGGCATCGATAATGATGAGGTTTGGAGCATGGAGGTTTGTTATGCCCTTCCTTGAGTCAACCATTGCAAGGTCAGGATTGCTCTCATAGACCTTCTGTATATCCTCTTCAATCTCTTTCCTTTTATCCTCTGGAAGTTTCTGGATTCTATCATAAATGTCTGTCAAACCGTTTCTTGGGTTAACGCCGAGCTCTTCAAATGTCTCCTTGTGTTTCTCAAATACATCCTTGAAGTATATCTCAACGGCATGACCGAACATTATAGGATCGGATACCTTCATCATTGTGGCCTTCAGGTGCAACGACAAAAGAACGCCCTTCTCTTTGGCATCCTTTATCTGCTGATCGAAGAACTCCCTGAGCCTTCTAACGCTCATGAATGTTCCATCGAAAACCTCACCCTTCAGCAGGTGGAGCTTCTTCATTGTCTGGGCGTTGCCGCTCTCATCAACAAACTGGATCTCAATATCCATCTCCTTCTCGGCTGTGAAGGACTTTTCATGCTCATAGAAATCACCGCCATCCATATGGGCAACATGGCTCTTTGAATCCTCTGGCCACGGTTTCAGCGGCAAACCCATTGAGTCTGGATATTTCTTTGCAAACTCCTTAACGGAGGTTGGAAGCCTTCTGTCTGAGTTGCCCTGCCTCAAAACGGGGTTAACGGCGCTACCCAAAACCTTTGCGTATCTCTCTTTTATCTCCTTCTCTTTTTCGTCCTTTGGCTCCTCAGGATAGTCAGGAACATTGTATCCCTTCTCCTGAAGCTCTTTAATCGCCTCTTTAAGCTGAACAACAGAGGCAGAGATGTTTGGAAGCTTTATGATGTTGGCTTCTGGTTTGTTGACCAACTCGCCCAAATAGGCCAGATCGTCGTTGATCCTCTGGTCTTCCTTCAAATACTCAGGGAATGTGGCTAAGATCCTTCCCGCTAAGGAGATATCCCTTACCTCCACATCAACATCTGCATGCTTAACGAAGCCCTTTACTATAGGCAACAACGAAAATGATGCCAAATAGGGAGCCTCGTCAGTCTTCGTCCATACGATTGTAGGTTTTCCTGTGGCCATCTTCCTACTCCTTTCTATAAAATTTTTTATTTTTCACTTTTTATAAAAGAGCCTCCCAAGCAGACACTCCCCAAACTCTGCGCAAGATATACACCAATTATCAAGTTGTGTCAAGAAATTATTGATTTTTCAAGGCTTTAAGCTTGACTTTTTTGCTCTCATAGGGCATTCTTTTTCTTAGCAAAGAAAGGGGGAGAAGGTTGATAGATCCCAATATCTTTTTGATGGTCATACCGTTTCTGGTTGCGGTGGTATTCCATGAGGTAAGCCACGGGTATGTGGCATACAAGTTAGGCGATAACACAGCCAAATTCGCAGGCAGGCTTACGCTAAACCCGATAGCACACATAGACCCTCTGGGAACGATTATCCTGCCGGCCGTTCTGATAATAGCCCACTCGCCCATACTATTTGGATGGGCAAAGCCCGTGCCTGTCAACTTCTTTAACCTCAGAAACCCCAAGAGGGATTCGGCAATCGTTGCAGCAGCAGGGCCTATAACGAACATCCTGCTTGCCATAGCCTTTGCCGTTATATACAGAATAGCGCTGTTTCTGCCCAATGGTTTCATAACCCAGCCGGTTGTGCTAACATGCCTATACGGCGTTCAGCTAAACTTGATCTTTGCCTTTTTCAATCTCATACCCATCCTGCCCCTTGATGGTGGCAGAATATTGGCATCGCTTCTGCCGCCCAAATGGGCTTATAGCTTTTCAAGATTGGAACCCTATGGCATGTATATAGTTATAGCGCTTCTGTTTCTTGGCATTTTCGATTTCATCTATACATTCTTCGTATTGCCGCTATCCACTATTCTGTTGTCTTAGGAGAAGGCGATGAAAGAGGCTTACCTTTACTCAAGGCTTGAGGATAATAAGGTTCAATGCAACCTCTGTTCATTCAGGTGTAAGTTGGCAGACGGCAAGATAGGCATCTGTGGCGTGAGAAAGAACGAGGGCGGAACGCTCTATTCGATGGTTTATTCCAAAACCATAGCAAAGGCTATCGATCCTATAGAGAAAAAACCCCTGTTCCACTTCCTGCCATCGAGCAAATCCTTCTCAATAGCAACCGTCGGGTGCAATTTTAACTGCCTACACTGCCAGAATGCAGATATAAGCCAATACCCCAAAGAGCACAACGGCGCTATTGTCGGCGAGGATTATCCGCCTGAGAGGGTTGTGGAGGATGCAATAAACGCAGGCTGCAAATCCATAGCATACACATACACCGAGCCAACGATCTTCTTTGAATACGCCATAGATACAGCAAGGATAGCCAAAGATAAGGGGCTAAAAAACATCTTCATAACAAACGGATACATGACAAAGGAAGCAATAGATTTGATGGATGGCTTAATAGATGCGGCCAATGTTGACCTTAAGGCGTTTAACGATGCCTTTTACATGCAGATATGCGGTGGTGCAAGGCTAAAGCCCGTTCTTGACAGCATAGAGTATATGAAGTCAAAGGGCATATGGGTTGAGGTCACCACGCTTGTCATACCCACGGCAAACGATGACCCGGCCGAGGCGATGCAGATAGCCGAACACATATACAACATAGACCCGTCAATCCCCTGGCATATAAGCAGGTTCTATCCGGCTTACAAGTTCAGCGATGTTATGCCGACACCGGTTGAGGTCATAAAGAACTTCAGGCAGATCGGCCTATCGATGGGCTTAAAATATGTCTATACAGGCAACATGCCGGGTGATGAGGGTGAGCACACATACTGCCCAAGCTGCGGTGAGCTTTTGATTGCAAGATACGGTTATGAGATTTTATCCTATACCATAAAAGACGGTAAATGCCCTAAATGCGGGGCAAAAATCGATATAGTGGAGAGCTAAGGTGAGGTTGTTATTTGCAGAGGAAGAGATAGAAGAGAGGATAGAGAAATTAGCAAGGTTATTGGACGAAAAGCTAAAGGATAAACAGGACAAAACAGTTATGCTGTATATAGAAAAGGGCGGCAAGCCGTTTTTTGAAAAGCTAACGCAAAAGATGAAGATACAGCCGATAAAGGACAGCATACGGGTAAAAAGCTATTCTGGCGACAAATCAACCGGCAAGATAGAATGGATCAAGAAGCCCTCTGTTGATTTAAAGGGCAAACACTGCATAATCGTGGACGATATATTAGACACAGGCAGAACGATAAAAGAGGTAAAGAATTACATGCTATCCAAGGGAGCGACAGCCTGTGAGATATGCGTGGCCGTAAACAAGCACGAGAGGCGAGAGGAAGAGATAGAGCCGGATTATTACCTGTTTGATTTAGACAAGGGCTTCATTATCGGCTTCGGCATGGATTACAACGAAAAATACAGGGAACTGCCCGCAATCTATCTAATGGGCGAATCATAGCATAAAAATCAAATGGCCATATGGAAAAGCTAAACAAGAGGTGTGTTGGACTATACTCCGGTGGGCTTGACAGTCTGCTTGCTATATTGATAGCAAGATCGCTAAACTTAGAGGTATACCCCTTGTTTGTCAAGACACCCTTCTATAACAAAGACACAGAAAAGCTAAAAGAACAACTAAACCGATTCGGCTTAAGGCTCACCATAGCAGAAGACAACAAGGCATACATAGAGATGCTTCTAAATCCCCGCTTTGGATACGGCAAAAACCTGAACCCGTGTATAGATTGCAAGGTATTCTTCTATAAAAAGGCCAAGGAATTTGCCGATAAAATCGGAGCAAGCTTCATTGTAACGGGTGAGGTATTGGGTCAAAGACCCATGAGCCAGAGGTCCTATACCGTCCTTCGAACGATAGAAAAGCATGCGGGTCTAATCGATCTGGTCTTAAGGCCGCTTTCTGCAAAATGCCTCCCGCAAACCATCATGGAAAAAGAGGGAATAGTAAACAGAGAAAGTCTATACTGCATACAGGGCAGAACGAGAAAGGCACAATTTGAACTTGCCAAGACCTTCGGCATTGAGGATTTTGAAAGCCCGGCCGGAGGGTGCCTATTAACAGATGCACAGTTCAGCGCAAGGCTGAAGGAGATATTCAAAAGAAAAGAGGAGTTAAACAACCCAACAGCCATAGAGCTTCTAAAAATAGGCAGGCATTTTAGGATTGACGGCTTTAAGTTTGTCGTATCACGAAACGCAAGCGAGACAAAAATATTAATTGAAAACTTTTCTGACCTGCCCCAGATAAGGTGTCTAAACAACCCCTGCGCTGTGGGTGTATTTTTAAAAGAACCCCACATAGACACAATTGTGACGGCGGCGGCTATCCTGAAGAGATACTCCAAAAAGGCCCAAAATCTCATCTTTAAGGGTTCAAGGGAGTTTATCATAGATGTCAAAGCGATGGATGATAAAAGAATAAACAACTATAGAGTCGGAGGAGACAATGCTTAAGGAAAAGCTCAAAGAGATAGAAAGCAAATACGCCCAGATAGAGGCCTCCCTTTCCGATCCCGATGTTGTAAACGACATAGAGAGGTATAAAAACCTAAGCGCTGAGCTAAAAAGGCTAACGCCTATCGTGGAAAAATCAAAGGAGTATCACGAGATACTCAAGCAGATAGAGGAAAACGAGGAACTCCTTGAAGATGAAGAGTTAAAGGAGCTGGCAAAGGAGGAGCTAAAGCAGCTAAAGGAGAAACTCCCACAACTTGAAAAACAGATAAAGCTTCTGCTTCTGCCAAAGGATGAGGCCGACGATAAAGATGTAATATTGGAGATAAGGGCAGGAACGGGTGGTGAAGAGGCCGCCTTATTTGCAGCAGACCTATTCAGGATGTATTCACGATATGCAGAGAACAAGGGCTTCAAGGTAGAGGTGTTGAGCAAAAGCCTATCCGATACCGGCGGCATAAAGGAGATAATAGCCGAAATAAAGGGCAAGGGCGCCTATCATCTGTTCAAGCACGAAAGCGGCACACACAGGGTTCAGAGGATACCTATAACCGAATCCCAGGGCAGAATCCATACATCGGCTGCCACCGTCGCCGTATTACCCGAGGCGGAGAATGTCGATGTCGAGATAAAGCCGGAGGATTTGAGGATAGATGTATTCAGGGCCAGCGGACACGGTGGTCAGCATGTAAACACGACCGACTCGGCCGTAAGGATAACACACCTGCCCACGGGCATGGTGGTAAGCTGCCAGGATGAGAAATCACAGCTTAAAAACAAGGAAAAGGCGCTAAAGATATTAAAATCGAGGCTCTATGACTTCTACAGGCGCAAAAAGGAAGAAGAGAGGGCCAAAGAGAGGAAAAGCCAGATAGGTTCAGGCGATAGATCCGAACGCATAAGGACATACAACTTCCCCCAGGGCAGGGTCACAGACCACAGGATAAACCTGACGCTTTATAAATTAGACAGCATCATGGAGGGGGAGCTTGACGAGCTGATAGAGGCATTAATCGTTGATGAGCAGGCAAGGAAACTAAAAGAAAGCGGAATGTGAGGTAAAAATGGGATTTAAATGCGGAATAGTGGGCCTTCCCAATGTCGGCAAATCAACAACATTCAACGCCCTAAGCAGGGGTAATGCAGAAAGCTCCAACTTCCCGTTCTGCACAATCGAGCCCAATGTGGGTATAGCCGAGGTCAAAGACGAAAGGCTATACAAGCTTGCAGAACTGGTAAAGCCCAAAAAGATAACGCCGGCCGTTGTTGAGTTTGTCGATATAGCAGGCCTTGTGAAGGGTGCAAGCGAGGGTGCAGGATTGGGCAATAAATTCTTATCGCACATAAGGGATGTGCAGGTTATCGTTCATGTGGTCAGGTGTTTTGAGGATGAGGACATCGTGCATTCGGTCGGTGAGGTTGACCCCAAAAGGGATATAGAGATCATCGATACGGAACTGATGCTTGCCGATTTACAAACCATAGAAAACAGGGAGAACAAGACGCTTAAGATAGCAAAAAGCGGTGATAAAAAGGCCAAAGCCGAGCTTGAGATATTAAATAGATTCAAAGGACTTCTTGAGAGTGGAAAACCCCTAAGGGGTGAGAGCCTGAATGAGGAGGAAAAAGAGCTTATAAAGGAGTTGAGGCTTTTAAGCGCAAAGCCTGTGATATATGTGGCCAATGTATCGGAGGATAGCCTAAACGGCAATGAATACTCAGAGGTTGTCAAACAGATAGCAAACAAGGAAAACGCACCCGTGATCGTTCTATCAAGCAAGGTTGAAGAGGAGTTATCCAGGCTGTCTGATCAGGAAAGGGTGGAATTCATGGAGATGCTGGGCCTAAAGGAGTCGGGGCTTGATAGGCTTGCAAAGGTGGGCTATAAAATGCTTGGCCTTATCACATTCTTCACCGCTGGCGAAAAAGAGGTCAGGGGCTGGACTATAAAGAAAGGCACAACGGCCAAGCAGGCTGCAGGTGTCATACACTCAGACATAGAAAGGGGCTTCATCAGGGCTGAGGTGATAAAATACGAAGACTACATAGCCGCAGGTGGCGAAAAACAGGCCAAAGAAAAGGGATTAATGAGGCTTGAGGGCAAGGATTACATCATGGAAGACGGGGATGTAGTCTATTTCAGGTTTAATGTATGAGGGTTATAAGGGATATATACGCAGAGTGTGATATAGAGGCAACGGCCATGGCATTGGGCAACTTTGACGGCATACACAATGGGCATCAGGCGCTCATAAACGAAACGGTCAAGTTGGGCAAAAAACTCAACCTAACACCAGCGGTATTCACATTCCACCCCCATCCTAAAAAGGTTATAGAGCACATAGATGAGCCGTTTTTGATTCAGAGATTCAAGGAAAAGGCCAAAATCATAGAGAGCTTTGGTATAGACATAATCGTCTGCGCCCATTTTACTGAAGTGTTTGCCCAGATGGAGCCGTATAACTTTGTAAAAGACATACTCATAGATAGAATGCATGCAAGGGCGATATGTGTGGGACACGACTATACATTTGGCAAGAAGGCCAGTGGAACAACAAAGACATTGAGGGAGCTATCCAATAGCTTGGGCTTTGAGCTTATCGTAATACCGCCGTTTAAGATAGACGGCATGATCGTAAGTTCAACAAAGATAAGGGAGTTTTTAAGGACGGGTCAGATCAGGCTGGCCAACGAGTTCTTGGGCAGAAATTACACCATATCCGGCATTGTGAGGGAGGGGGAAAGGCGCGGCTCATCCCTGGGTTTTCCTACGGCAAACATCTATCCCACCAACGAGATACTCCTAACAAACGGCGTATATGCTGCCTATGTTTATATAGACTCAAAGAAATACCCAGCAGCCGTCAATGTGGGCGTTAACCCCACATTCAAGGGCAAGCAAAAACACATAGAGGCCTTTGTATTCGACTTTGATGGTGATCTATACCACAAGAAAATAACAATCGAATTTATAGATTTTATAAGGCCTGAGAGAAGGTTTAAAAGAATAGCCGATCTGATAAGCCAGATAAAACAGGATATAAAACAGATAAAAACAATCCTTTAGGAGAGGGCGATGGTTTTTGAAAGCTTGGGCAACTACATAGAGGCGCTCAAAAAAAGAAAAGAGCTGTTGGTTATAAAGGATGAGGTCGACCCAATCTATGAGATGGGATACATAGCCGACAGGCTTATAAAAAGTGGGGGGCCAGCGGTTCTGTTTGAAAACCCCAAAGGCAGCAAAATACCGGTTGCCATGAACCTGTTTGGCACAAAAGAAAGAACCGAGTTTGCCTTAAATGTTGAAAGCTTGGATGAGCTTGGCAAGAGGGTTGAGGAGCTTGTAAACGCTGAGGTGCCTTACAATTTCTGGGATAAGCTAAGAAACATAGTAAAGCTTAAGGAGTTCAGCAAGTTTATACCACAAATCGTATCCAAAGCCCCATCGCAAGAGGTAATCATAGACAAGCCAGACCTAACCAAGCTGCCCATACTAAAGACATGGCCGCTGGATGGTGGGCGTTTTATCACACTGCCGCTTGTGTTTACAAAAAACCCCAAGACGGGCAAGCAAAACTGCGGCATGTACAGGATGCAGGTGTTCGACAAAAACACAACGGGCATGCACTGGCACATACACAAAGACGGAGCCCACCACTATAGGTGGTATAAAGAGAAAAACCAGAAGATGCCGGTCTGTGTTGCAATAGGTGCAGACCCCATAACCATATACACAGCAACAGCGCCGCTGCCTGAGGATATAGACGAGATGCTGTTTGCAGGTTTCTTGCGAAGGAAGCCGGTAAAGCTAACCAGGGCCACGCTTTCGGATATACTGGTGCCTGCAGAGGCAGAAATCATACTTGAGGGTTATGTCGATCCCAATGAGCCTTTGCATATAGAAGGTCCATTTGGCGACCACACAGGGTATTACTCCTTAGCCGATTACTATCCCGTATTCCACATAGAACGGATAACAATGAGAAAAAACCCCATATACCCTGCAACCATCGTGGGCAAACCCCCCATGGAGGATTGCTTTTTGGGCAAAGCCACAGAAAGGTTATTCCTGCCGATAATTAAGAAGATACTGCCGGAGATTGTCGATATAAACCTGCCCGTTGAGGGTATATTTCACAACTTTGCATTCGTCTCCATCGACAAACAGTTCCCAGGACACGCCTTCAAGGTCATAAACGCCCTGTGGGGATTGGGCATGATGAGCCTAACCAAGATAATTGTAATCTTCGATAAACATGTGGATGTTCAGGATATATCGGAGGTGATCTGGCGCCTGGGCAACAACATAGACCCCAAAAGGGACATCATATTCACAAAAGGGCCGTTGGATGTGTTGGAGCATGCATCGGATTTGCCGTTTTTTGGCTCAAAGATGGGTATAGATGCAACAAAGAAGTGGAAGAGCGAGGGCTTTGCAAGGGAATGGCCTGACGATATACAAATGAGCGAAGATGTTAAAATCAGGATGGATAAACTCCTAAACAAATACCTAAAAGGAGGTAGGCTATGAATGTTAGTGAGGCTATTAAGTGGCGATTCTCAACAAGGGCCTATTTAGACAAACCCGTAGGCAAAGAAACCGTTTATAAGATTTTGGACATAGCACGGTTTTCACCCTCAGGGCATAATATACAGCCCTGGGAGGTTGCCGTTGTGATGGGTAAAAAGAAGCAGGAGCTTGCAGAAAGGCTAATGGAGGCTGTAAAAAATAGAGAGCCGCGCAAATACGACTATGAGCATTACACCAAACAACTCCCGGAAAAACTCAAAGAGAGATTCAACACATGCAACGCCATTGTATTTGACGCAAAAAAGATCGACCCAAAGAAGGACAAAGACAAGCTCCTTGAGCATATCCTGCAGAATTTTAAGTTTTTCGATGCACCCGTTGAGTTAATAGTTATGACAGAAAGGGGAATAGGCGAGGCGGTATTTTTGGATTTGGGCATGTTTGCACAAAGCATAATGCTTGCCGCTTTGGAGTTTGGTCTTGCAAGCTGTCCTAAAACATCAATAGCCATGTATCCAGACATCATCAGAGAGGTTTTAGGTATTCCACAAAACAAGATGATAGTGTATGGCATATCGCTTGGCTATCCCGATCCCAGTGCCCCTATAAACAAGGTTAGAATGCCACGCGATAAAGTGGAGGATTTTGCCGTATTTTATGAGTAATGGAAAGGCAGACCCTTCTAAAAACACTCGATAGGTTAGAAAGCGAGTTATTCAAGGCTCTTTTTAATAAGGACTTTGAGACTGCAAAACGCATAATAAAAAAGGAAAACAGCCTCTTAAAGTTCAAAAAAACCGCAGATGCCCTTGTAAATGACATCTCAAAGCTAAAGCTATCCAAATCCGCACAAGAAAAACTAACCCGCAGAGGTATAACAACCGTAATGGATATATTGAGCCTTGAGCCCCTGCGGGTTGAGGACTATTCATTAAAAGACCCAAAATCCGTAAAAAACGGCGAATATTGCGCAATAAATGGCACTGTTCTATCAAAAAATAGGGGCTTGAGGGTCTTAAGTATTGTGCTGAATGCAAAAGGAATTCACATAAGGTGCAACTGGTTCAGGCTAACGCCGTATATAAAAAGGATGCTATCCTCAATAAAACTTGGCGATGAGGTGGTCTGTTTGGGCAAGGCAAACAGGGATGGATTTTTATTACAACTCAACCACCCAAAGCTAACAAAATTGGAAGAATTCAAGCCACAGAAGAAAATTATATACCCGAGCATGGGGCTAAAGAACTCCACTATAGAAAAGGCCAAAGAGAAAGCCATGCTAATGCTGCCAAAAAGACCCTTTGATTATCTGCCCTATTCCGTCATATCCAAAAACAGCCTGCCATTATTGGATGAGTTCTTCGAGCATTTAAAGTCAGATGGAGTAAATGAGCAGATTCAAAAGAGACAGAAATACGAGGAGATGTTCTTTCTGCTTTTGGGCCTGAAACTGCAGGAGAAACACTTAGCCCAAAAGACAGCACCATCAATAGAAACAGAGGCAGGCTTCTTGGATGAGGTTAAAAAACACCTGCCCTTTGAGCTAACAAACGGCCAGATCCAGGCTATAGATGAGATACTCAAAGACATGGCCCGCTCAAGACCCATGCTGAGGCTTCTGCAGGGCGATGTGGGTTGCGGCAAAACCGTTGTTGCCCTGATATGTGCACTCGCCGCACTAAAGGCCAACTATCAGGTGGCCATCATGGCGCCCACCCAGCCCTTAGCGGTTCAGTTCTTTTTGCAGGCAGAAAATCTCTTTAAACACTTCAATATAAAAACATCGCTGCTTATAAGCTCAACAAAACAGAAAGAGGCTATATACAAGGAAATAAAAGACGGCCAGATAGACTGCATCATCGGAACACACGCATTAATAGAGGAGCAGGTGGAGTTTAAGAATTTGGGCTTTATTGTCATAGATGAGCAGCACAGGTTTGGCGTTGAGCAGAGGAAGAGCCTATCATCAAAAGGCAAATTCCCCCATGTGCTTCTAATGAGCGCAACACCGATACCAAGAAGCCTCTCTATGGTCTTATACTCAAAAACAAGCCTATCAACGATCAAAGAAAAACCCAAAAACAGGGGAAACCTAAAAACCCTCCACTTTTATAAAGACAGAAGGGATGAGGCATACAGGATAGCCCTTGATGAGCTAAACAAAAAACACCAGGTCTATGTAATTGTCCCGCTGATCGATGAATCCGAACACTTTGAGGATTACAAAGCGGCCATAAGGCTATATGAAGAACTAAGAGATGGCATCTTTAGGGATTTCAGGGTTGAGCTATTGCACGGAAAAATAAAACCCGACAGAAAGGATGCAATCATAAAGGAATTCAGACAAGGAAAAATAGACTGCCTGGTTAGCACAACTGTCATAGAGGTGGGTATAGACTCACCCCTTGCCACGGTCATAATCATAGAAAATGCAGAGAGGTTCGGTCTTGCACAACTCCATCAATTAAGGGGCAGGGTCGGCAGAAGCTCTCTTGATGCCTATGCCATCCTGATAACAGATAACAACCTAAGCGATACGGCAAAGAAACGCATAGAGGCCCTGTTGAAGACAAACGATGGGTTTGAGCTTGCCCAGCTGGACTTTCAACTGAGGGGATCAGGTGAAATATTGGGAACAAGGCAGCACGGCAGAGACCTAAAATACACAAACATACTGACAGATACAAAGCTTATACAGGCCGTCAAAAACGACATAGAGATGTTGCTTGAAAAGCATTACCCCCTAAACGAGGGGCTTTTGGGTATGCTAAGATTCAAATGGAAGGAGAGGTTGAACTATATAAATGTGGGGTGAGAAAATGAGGGTTGGTATAATTCAGATGATGGTAGAAGCGGGCAATGTCAAATCCAATACAGACAGGGGCCTGTCGCTTATAAAAAAGGCAAAACAGCAAAAGGCAGAGCTAATCCTCTTGCCCGAGGTATGGACAACGGGCTTTGCTTTCAAAAAGCTAAAGGAGCTATCAAAAACAACGCCAGAGATAATAGAAGAGGTCAAAAAGCTATCTGCTAACACCTGCATATGCGGAACATACATAGTAGACAACCCCAACGACGATAAGGTTTACAACATATTCTATGCGATAAAAGACGGCCAGGTGATCTTTGAATACAAAAAGACCATGTTGTTTGGCCTAACCGGGGAAGACAAATACTTCACAAGTGGAAGCTTTAAGCAGAAAAACACATTCAACTTAGACGGTATAACGATAGGTGTTAGCATATGTTATGAGTTGAGATTCCCGGAGTTTTTCAGAAAATCGGCCTTTAACGGTGCTTACATCCACCTTCATCCGGCTATCTGGCCCAAAAGCAGGCTAAACCACTGGCAAACATTGACACAGGCAAGGGCTATAGAGAATCAGTTTTTCCTCCTAACATCAAACGGTGTTGGAATAAGCGGAAAATGGGAGCTGGCCGGCCATTCGGCCATAATAAACGGATGGGGGGAAATAATGGGTGGTCTTTTCGAAAAAGAAGACGCTTTCACACTCTCATTACCGATGAATGAGATAGACACTATAAGAAACCAATTAACTTCGCTTAAGGATTCATTAAAACAGTTTAAGGGTATGTTTTAGGTAAACACCTTCATAGGGGCATCTTCCCTCTTTTTAATCTCACCCCTTCTTATGGCATCCTCAATATCCTTCGCTGTCTTCTCCCTCATCTCCCTTAAATGCTCCTTCTCATCCCTTATCCTGCCTCTTTCCTTTGCAACCTTGAGCAACTTCTCACCGGTCTTTCTGCCTATATGCTTGACCGTCTCCTTTGGAACAAATACAGCCCCGCATTCTGGGCATCTGTAAACCTCTATATCCTTAACCGTTATCATCTCTCCCTTTACAGGCCTCCTAAACGGGGTTACGACCCTCCTCATCTCTCTTCCACAAAATTTACACCTCATACGCTCCCTCCTAAAAATCATAAAAGGGAGGGCAACCCCTCCCCCATCACTCCTTTATCAGGTCTTAATCTTAACCCTCCAGGGCTTGCCGTGCTCTTTCTCATACTCTATCTCTCTTAAGGTCTTCCTGCTGAGATAGATCCTCGTCGGATCAACGATCATCCTCAAAACCTTAAGCTGCTCAATGGATGGTGTTGGTGTCTCTGGTATATCGTCGGTCGGCTTTAAGACCTTGCCGCTTCTATCCTTCAACTCCCAACCTGTGTTGTCTATAACATCCTTCAAGCTAACGCCTGGATGGACACTCCTTAACCTCATATCGTATGTTCCATCCTCAGGATAGTTCTCCATGACGCACACATCGGAGGCCATAATTCCCTTACCGCCCCTTGGTGCACCGTAATCCCATCTCGTCTCACCCTCAGGACCCCTCGCTGCTGCCATCGTTGTCAGATAGCACACATGCGGTGGGAATCTTCTCTTCTCCTGAACCATGATGGCCAATGTAAAGTCTGACTGCTGACCGATCGGGTTAGCACCACCAGAACCCGTAAACCTAACGGGTGGACCTAACTTAACATCATCAAGCCTTTCAGCCTGGCTTCTTTCACCCTTCTTTATAATGGAAGGCCAATAACCATCCCTTCCGACCTTTTCCTTATCCCAGATGGCCGTGGAGTTGATATTTCCATACTCGTCATACTCCGCACCGCCTAAAACACCGCCTGTAACATAACCCCTCTGCTCGTATGTTCCAAAGGCATCAGCCATAGAGAGGGCTGTTGAGGACATGTATGTTCCCCTGATGTCTGCAACGGAGATTGGAACATGCTCAAATTTCGGATCGAGCATTCCAGCCTCCATAACGGTGATAGCAGCGGGGTTTACTGTATGCTGAGCCTCAGCCATCGTAAGAACGGGCAGACCCGTTCCGACAAACATGGAGGCTCCGTATGGAATCATCGTGGAGCCGGCTATTGCCAAAAGCTCTATTGTCGTAAACTCATCCGGAGGCAGGTCGTATTCCTTGCAATATGCCTCGTATTCTGCATCGCTAATGCCTGAAGAAAACCCCTTGACCAATTCTATAACTTCGTCAACCGTTGGTATTTTAACAGGAACTTTTACAGCCATTTTTACCTCCCTTATTTACTTTCCAATAGGTCTGTAAAGATCTGGTTTATAACCGTATTTTGCATCTGCCCTTAACTCATACAGCCTTGCAAAACCGGTTGCACCGCTTGGGCACTCGTATTTGGCCTCGATGTTTCCAAACTTGAAGTAATCCGTTCCGACCTTATTCTGCAAGAAGTCCCACTCATCCTTACCGACTATGTTGTGCCAGTATTCGGCCAATGCCTTCTTACCGTCGTTTGTGCCTGCAGCCCTATTGGCTTTGATATAGAACATCCACCACATCCAGTCATAGTCATAGTAATATGTTGAACCGGTTGGATAGCATCCCCATGGAGCCTCAAGGATAGCATCAACATGTGTAAATGGTATGTGGTTCTCAGAAGGTCTTAGTCTCAACTCTTCCTCAGGAACGATCTTCTCAGCAGAAACCACCAGATACTTTGCAGAGATGGACTGCTCAACATCGGGAACGAGCAATCCCTCAATCCTTGCTGTTCCTTTCTCTCCAACCCTCTGGACATGTGTGGTGGTTACATATGGAATGGCGGGAGGATAAAGTATTGCAATTGGGCCCTTCTGTTGTGTATACTTATTGACCCTCTTGCGCAGTGCTTCGTAGTATATTCCGTCTTCCTCGGCGGCGGTCTTATTCATTGTGCTGTCAGGCTCGTCGCCGGGGGAGTATTTATTGTTGGGGTCATACTGGTGAGGCCTCAAACCCCATGCATCAAATGGATCCTGAATGATTGCGTGTCTCTTTGGAGGAATATCCGGATGGATCCACAAACCGTTATCGTCCTTACCCCTCAGACCTGCCTCCTCAAAGGTGTCATACTCCAAAAGATCAGAACCAAGCTCTGTCATTCCAGAGACGAACTGCATACCGTATTTTCCTGCGATAGTCCTCAAAGCCCAGGAGTAATTGGTGTGATCCATAACGGCCTCGATCTGACCATCTTCAAGCCCCTTTCTGACCTCATAGGAAACAGGCTGAATCGTCTCAAGGCCTAAGTATGTCATCTCAACCCAGGCAAGCTGACCTGCACCACCCATCATCATGATAGGTGTAGCACCTGCGTTTGTCTGAACATAGAGATCAGGAATGTTCTGCCTGATAACCTCCCTTGGGATGGAGACATTTGTTCTTGTGTATCCAAATCCGCCAACGCACCAGGCCCTCTTGGGTTTGATGAACCTCTTAACGATTTCCTGAACTGACATTATCTTGCTTTTTTCCTCTGCCATAGCCCCCTCCAAATTCTTCTAAAAATTTTTCTAATTTTTTGAGTTCCTCCTCCGGATCCGGTTCTTCATTACCCAGATCCGCATACTCAATCGGCACACCCAAAACATCGGAGAGCTTCTCTATAAATTCCACAACCTTTTCATACTTTAAACCGGTAATGTAAAAATCGACTGAGTAATCCTTGTTAAAGTAAACCGTAGGATACATATCGTCAAAATCCAGGATGTCTCTGCCGCTTTCATTGTGCGGCACAAGCCTAAAACTTGAACCTCCCGTCTTTGTAATCTTACCTAAACCCTTGACCTTCTCTATTATCTCTTCGAATGTTATGAATTCTCCACCGCCAATAATGCGACCCGGTAATACACTGAAATCGCCCGACATTTACTCAAGCTCCCTCTTCTTTGCCCAGAGTGTCCTCAATGTGTCTTCGATCTTATTCTCTGCAAATTCCAACATCTCCTTGGCGTTTTTGATGTAATCAAGCTTGATCCTTAACTCATTCTCCATAATCTCAGCGGTCTTTCTCTCATGAAGCTGGCCGACAAGCTTGTTCAAGCGGGTAATGGCGGCAGGCACCTTCTTGAACTGCCACATCCAGGTCTCAAAATAGTAATTGGACATGGCCAATTCCCATACCTCGCTGGTCAAAGCCTTCCAGACTTCCAGACTCTCCCTTGAGGTGGGTCTCTCTTGAGGCTCGGCTTTGGAGGGCTTTTCCCAGCGTTCTCTAAAGGACTTTGGATAAGCTATCACCCCTCTCACCTCCTTCTTCTATAATTTCTTATTGTCAGTTGCATTTTAATATAGCAAATCTTAAATGTCAAGAAATTTTTTAATTAATTAACTAAATTTTTCGGGCTTTTCTTATAACTTTTTTCCTTTAGATATAATATTTTTTACATAAAATACCCCCTATTTAGTTTACTTAATTTTATAATATTGGTTAATTAAATTCAAATATTTGCAACACTAAATCAATTTGCAGCATTAAAATTAAAAAGATTGAACTTTATCTGTAGTTAATTAAGAAAATCTATCGGTTTCATTTTTGCAGATAAGAATTTTTGAAAAAATGGCTTTGCAACAGGCCTTTTTAGTTGCAGTTTTAATAAATAAAGTTTTACTTATTAAAATAGTTAATAAACTTTTTTTAAAGAATCCTAATTTAGAGATTGACTTTTTAGAAATAATTTTATATATTTTAGCCATGTAAGAATATCTTTTTAGGAGGTTGTGTATGAGAAATAAGGTAGTGGACGCAAGGGAAGCGTTGAGCGTAATTAAAGACGGCGATGTGGTGGCCATTTCAGGATTTAACCTAACCACATCCCCAGAGTATCTAATATTAGAGCTTTATGAGATGTACAAAGAAACTGGCCATCCAAACAACCTGTTCATCATCTCCGACACATTGCCAGCAGTTCCAGATAGGGGCTTGGATAAGGTATTTGCAGAGCTTTATGAGGATAAGAACCAGAACTTCATTAGAGGCGTTTTGATGCCATTCATCGGCTGGTCTCCAGCATTGATGAAGATGACACTTGAAAACAGGATAGAGGTTTACTCCTACGCTATCGGAACAACATCCTACTGGTTCAGGGAGATCGCAAGCGGTAGGCCCGGCTTGATTACAAAGGTTGGTCTTGGCACATTCTTAGACCCAAGGATCGACGGTGGTGCATCCAACGAGATAGCAAAAGAGAAGAAGACCTGCAAGGTCGAGTTGATGGAGATAAACGGTGAGGAGTGGTTGCTCTATACAGCTCCAACACCAGATGTAACGCTCATCAGGGGAACAACGGCAGATACAGACGGTAATGTATCCATGGAGGAAGAGGGCTTCTATGGCACGGTTCTTAACATGGCACAGGCTGCAAAGGCCCAGCCCAACCCAGGAAAGACAATCGTTCAGGTTAAGTATGTTGCAAGAAAAGACACAATACCCACAAGGGATGTTGTCGTTCCTGCACCATTAATAGATTATGTTGTTGTTTCTCCAGATGCAGACAAATACCACAGGGTATCCGGAAGCTATGTTGTTGACCCAAGACTGGCAGGAACGGTTAAGGCACAGAAAACTAAAGAGCTTGAAAGCCTCTTGCCAACACCTGACAAGATAAGAGACAGAATCGCAGCCGGTAGGGTCTTGATAGAGACAATGAGGCTTGTTGCTCAGCTTAAGAAACCGCTCTTTGGAAACTTGGGTATTGGAATACCTGTTTTCGTATCCTGGCTGGCAGGCGAGTTTGGATACAGCGACTTCTTGGCCCTAACTGTTGAGCCTGGTCCTGTTGGTGGTGTTGCTTTAGTTGGACAGGACTTCGGTGTTGCTATTTCACCAAACGCCATCATCCCAATGCCCGATATGTTCACAAACTATGAGGGTGGTATTATCGACTTTGCATCCTTGGGCTTCATGGAGATCGACCCGAAGGGTAATGTTAACCCATCCTACAGCCCGGTAAGGGTATCCGGTCCTGGTGGATTCCCTGTAATTAGTGCTGGTTCCCCAAGGACATTCTTTGCTGGTGGCTTCACAGCAGGAAAGGGCATCGATATAGACGCAGACAACGGTAAGCTCATCATCAACAGCGACGGTAATATATTGAAGTTCAATCAGGAGATCGTAAAGATCGTCTTCAGTGGTCCTCAGGCTGTAAAGAGCGGTAAGAGGATCCTCTATGTAACAGAGAGGGCTGTATTTGAGCTAACAGAGAACGGCTTAAGACTCAAAGAGGTTGCACCTGGTGTTGATATAGAGAAAGACATACTCGCTAAGATGAACTTCAAACCAGAGGTTCCAGAGAATGTCGAGACGATGCCTGAGGTATTGTTCTACAAAGACCTGGGCGTCTTGAAAGAGTACATCGACAGCATCCTCAAAGAGGGTGGAATCATCTAAAACAATTCAGGGAGGCTTAAGCCTCCCTTTTTTAATATCCAGATATTTTTGTCTCCAACTTCGCTTCGTAAACCTCTGCTCCCTTATCTGTTGCATACATCAAAAAGACATCGATTTCAGGCGATGAGCTGCCCAATCTCTTGGATTCTGACACAATCAACACATCGCCTTCCTCTAACTTAGGCAAAAGCTCCTTGCCAAGCTGCCTGTTCTTCCAGCTGATATAGGGCTTAACCTCCTCCTCTAAGTATTCAATCTCGCCGGAATCAACTCCGTATTTTGTTTTTACAAACTTATCTATAGCAGCCTTTTGAACAACCCTATCCGCTTCGGAATCATACTGAATGTATCCGTAAATCCTTCCCATATACCCTCCTAAACCAACTGAATTATATCGACCTCTTCGTTTATTATAACCTCGCTGGCCTCTGGCAATTTCTTATATTTCCTCTCAATCTGCCTCTTTGCCTCTTTTTTATCCTTCGCCCTGACTATGTTTGTGGTAACGAGCTTCCTCTCATCCCTGTATATCACAAGAGCCAAAACCTTATAGGTATGCATCTGCCCCATCTCCCACTCCTTATCAACTTTTAAATCCTTCTTAATTTATATATAAAAAAATTTAACCTTATTCAACAATAATCCTTGCGCATTTAGACAGGCTAAAGACGGTTGAGAGGTAAATCAAGACTGATCATAAGAAGGAATATATTTTTTCAATACCTTTTTTATCTCTGACTTATCAACTCCCCTCAGAGCCTCTTTAATTTCTGAAACAATATCCTCTATCTGCTTATTGGAAAAATCCGATTTTATTCTGGCTACATATATTTTCTCATGATAAGTCTTATCCACGCCCTCCTCTGCCGTCAAAAGCTCTTCAAATAACTTCTCTCCAGGTCGAACACCCGTAAAAACAATATCTATGTCCTTATAAGGTTCAAGTCCTTCAAGTTTTATTAACCTCTCTGCAAGCTCCACAATCTTTATCGGCTCACCCATATCCAAAACAAAAACCTCACCGCCCTCACCCATATATGCAGCCTGCAAAACCAGTGAAACCGCCTCTGGTATACTCATGAAGTATCGCTTCATATCTGGGTGTGTGATTGTTATTGGGCCACCTTTTTTGATCTGTTCAATAAATAAGGGGATTGCCGAACCCCTGCTTCCAAGCACATTGCCAAACCTAACCGATATGAATTTGGCTTTACCCCTTTCGTTGTATGCCCGGCAGAGAATCTCGGCTATCCGTTTTGTCGCTCCCATTACATTTTTGGGGTTAACCGCCTTATCGGTTGATATGTTTATAAATTTCTCAACACCTGCCTCAAGCGACGATTCTATTAGATTAAGCGTGCCCAATATGTTTGTCTCTATAGCCTCTTCGGGAAACATCTCCATCATAGGCACATGCTTGTATGCTGCAGCGTGGAATACAATTTGTGGTTTATATATATTAAATACCTTTAAAAGCTTCTCTTTGTTTCTAATATCACCAACCACAGGCAAAAACGGTTTATCCTTAAATTTCAACATCAAAGAGTGGAGTTCGGTCTCATCGATTTCAAAGCCTATAACGCTTTTTGGATTATATGAAAGCAACTGATTAACAATCTCCGACCCAATAGAACCACCAGCCCCACTTACCAAAATTACCTTGTTCTCCAAAAATGATCTAATTCCTGTTGTATCAATTATTACCATTTCCCTTGCAAGCAAATCCTCAATGGATATATCCTTCAAATCCTTCAAAGACACATCCTTGTTGGGCAGCTTATCAAGACTCGGAACGATCTTTATATCTTTTACACCAGAGTTTGAGAGCCTATCGTATAGCTCTTTTACTTTGTTGTGCTGAAGTGTTGCAATAGCTATAACGGCACTTTTTATGTTATACCTATCAACTGCTTTCTCAATATCGTCTAATGTCCCAACCACCTTTACATTATGAATAAGAGTGTTATGCTTTTCCTTATCATCGTCCAAAATTGCAACGGGTTTGTATTTAGTCTTAGGCGTCATATTTATTTCCCTTATGATTTTTTCGCCGGTGTATCCTGCACCTATAATTAGAGTATTCTTTGCGTTGCTGTTTTTTGGAGGGTTAATAACCTCAAAATAGACCCTTCTTGCAGCCCTTAGAAGCAACACAAGAAAGCTTGAGATGAGAAAATCTATAATAACTGATGATTTTGGAAGGCAAAGAGCAGAATAAAACCTTTGTGCACCTAAGTTTAGCAAATACAACACAAAAAAGGCTATAAACAAACCCTTTATAATCTTATAAAATTCACCGATACTGACAAATCGCCAGTTGAGTTTGTAGATGTCAAAAATCCAAAGCAATGATATCTTTATCAGTATTGTAGGCAAAAGCCAGTAAAAGTAGTTGCTTATAAAATTGGCAGGTATTTCAAAGTTAAACCTCAAAAGGAGAGAAAAATAGAGACTAAAGGCAAAAAATACGGTATCGCTTAACAGAAAAAAGATTAATCTCTTGGTCTGTGTTGGTTTAAGTAAATCCATTATCCTTTCCTTATTATCCTGCAAATTTCAATTATTTGCTCATCCTTCAAAGCCGTACCGCTTGGCAGACACAGGCCTTTCTTAAATAGAGCCTCAGATGCGCCGTTTATGTATGCCTTTGCATTTCTAAAAACAGGCTGTGTGTGCATAGGCTTCCACAGAGGCCTTGATTCTATATTGTGTTTTTTTAGCGTCTCTGAAACCTTCAGAGGGTTTTTATCTTTAAAAATTAAAGTTGTAAGCCACCTGTTGCCTCTTGAGTTTTCAATCTCTGGCATAAAATCGGCTATATCTCCAAGTTCCCTTTTGTAAATATCAAAGATTTCCCTTTTTCTTTTTACTCTTTCTTCCAAAACCTCCATCTGAGCTACACCAATTGCAGCCAAGACATTGCTCATCCTGTAATTATAGCCAAAGGTTTCATGCTCATACCACGGGTAATTCTCCTTTGCCTGCGTTGATAGAAATCTTGCCTGTCTTATCCATTCTCCGTTAGAGCTCACAAGCATTCCACCCGAGCTCGTTGTGATAATCTTATTGCCGTTAAAACTGTATATGCCAAAATCGCCAAATGTGCCTGCATGTTTTTTCTTGTATGTAGCACCAAGGGCTTCAGCGGCATCTTCTATCAAATAAAAACCGTATTTTCTTGATAAAAACAGCAAATCCTCAATCTTTGCCATTTGACCGTAAAGGTGCGTAACAATCAGAGCTTTGGGTTTTTCTTTTTTTGCAGCCTCCTCAACAAGGCCTGGGTCTATATTCCAGCTCTCGTCGCTGTCAATAAAAACAGGCTCAGCATTTTGAAAGAGTATGGGCGTAATTGAGCCTATAAATGTAAATGTTGAGGCTAAAACCTTATCTCCATTCTTAATTCCCAAAATCCTCAGAGCAAGATGGATTGCGCTTGTGCCATTGACAACGGCGCAAGTATACTTTGCCTTTGTAAAATCACAAATAGACTGTTCAAACCTCTCTATAAACTCACCAACCGGCGCAATATAATTGCTCTCAAAAACCTCTTTTATATAATCAAGCTCTTTCCCCGACATATGGGGTGGGGAGAGAAAGATCTTACTGTTCATTTTAGACCCAATATTTCTACTGCATCCATCAGATTGCTAATTTCTGGTATCTGCAATGCACATTTTATTTTATTGTACACTCCATTTTTATTTTTGTATCTTACAGCCTTCCATCCGAGCTTTAAAGGAGCTATAAAATCTTTTTGTGGGTTATCCGCTATATAACAAAAATATTTTTCTTTTGAGAAATGAGACATAACAATATGAAATGGCCTTAAATCCGGTTTTTTTGTATGGTAATAATCAGTAAAAACAACAAAGTCTATTAACTTATCCAAGCCCAAAGCCGTGAACTTATTTTTTTGTGTTATATAGTGGCCATCTGTTATAATTGCAGTAGATATTTTTTTTTCTTTTAAATAATGCAATACCGCTCTCGCATCATTATTAAGCTCTATATTTGGTGTATGAAATCTATATATTTCTATCAGTTTTTCTTTTTTTTCTTTTATTTTAAAGACAGAAAGTAAATTATCTATATTCTTTCCACTACCTTTCTTCATAAAATCTTCCCACAAAAAGTCGAAATATTTCCTATCCCCTAAGTAAGATGCTATTTCCGCAAAACCGCTTCTTACGAAGTTTATTTCATCGTATAAAGTATCATCAAGATCGAATACCACCACCATCAACTAATACCTCTGCATCATAGCGGAGCATTATTAGGTTATTTTTCCAATTCTCTGAATATTCCAAATTCTCACCCAAATAATCTTTTATAAGGTATTTCGCAAAATCCGATCCTGCCAAATATGAAAGCGGATAACCGCCTCCAAACCTAGGGTTGATTTCTATAAAAAATAGCTCACCCTCTTTTTTAAACAACTGCACAGTTATAGCCCCGTATACTCCGTTTAAGTGTTTAAAGAGCTTTTTAATTTGTCCGATAATATGAGCATCCTTTACTGTTTTTCCCTTGCTAACTTCTCCCGACCTTACTTCTATTCTCAGTCTTGGAACTATAGAAATTACCTTACCTTCTCTATTAACAAATACATCAACAGTATATTCTTCCCCCTCTATATATTCCTGAAAAACATATAAGGGGTTCTTTTTCTTTAATATTATAGCCTCTTCATAGCTCTCAACTTTTGTTGCCCCTACTGAGGAAGAAGAATTTTCAAGTTTCGCAAATAAAGGATAAGTAGCATCCTTCAAATTATCGATTACCCGAGGTGTTTTTAGTTTGATTTTTTTGAAAAAATATTCTGTTTTTCTTTTTGAGTAAAACATCTCGCATATATTTAGAGATGAGATAGCTATCAGTATATTGTTTTTTTTAAAATCTGTTTTAGCTTTTGATAAAATAATTAATTCTGGATCAATTGTCGGAATTACTATATTTATGTTATTTTTCAAACAATAATCCAACAATATCTCAATATAATTTTTATCATTTACTTTTGGCACCCTAAAATACCCGTCGCTAACCTGGCAAGCTGCACTCATTTCTGGATTCATATCACATGTATATACCTTAGCGTATTTTTGAAAGTTTCTTACCAGACTAACCCTTCTTCCAGCACTTGTAATCAAAACATTAATTTCCTTCATCAAAGCCTTAACCTACTCCCTTTTTCACTTTCATCTCTTTTACATACAACTTTACCATGCCCACTTGCTCCATAGATGTATAAAATTTTACTGCCTTCTATCATTTATAAACATCACCCCTACTACTCGCCTTTATAACCTTAACTCTTATTCCTATATCCTGCTTTTGCAAAAACTTCACTACTTGTTTACTGTATTTTACACTATACATCCAGTATCTTTTTCACTTCCTCTTCATCCAAAAAATCTTCTCTTTCAGCCTCTGATATAGCCTTCACATCCTCATCCATCGGTATTACAAATTCTTCATTTCCTTTCACTACAATCAAATCCCCCAACTCATCAAAGTAGCTAAAGGATTTATTCCTTTTTTTGGCCAAATCGTGCAAAAACTCCTTTACATCATCAAACAGCTCATCATCCACCTTGAACACCTTAGCTCCCTTCTCAATAACTATCATTCAATTCCTCCCATTGAACTTCTCCATAGTGGCTCTGCCCTTTTGAGAAATACCTTCTCTTTTCAGTACTTTCCATATTGTCAGCAATATAATTTTTAAGTCAAGCCAAAAAGAGAGGTTTTCAACATAGTAAACATCGTATTCAAACTTTTCTTTCCAGCTCAATGCGTTTCTTCCCATAACCTGAGCAAGACCGGTAATACCCGGTTTTACATCATGCCTTTTTCTTTGTCTTTCGTTATATAAAGGTAAATACTCAACGAGCAAAGGTCGAGGTCCAACAAAACTCATATCACCCTTCAAGACATTAAACAACTGCGGCAGCTCATCCAAACTCAAGCTCCTTATAATCCTACCAACACCTTTTAGCCTCTTCTCATCGGGAAGCAAATTGCCATTTTCATCTCTTTCGTTCGTCATTGTGCGAAACTTATAAATCTTGAATACCTTCTCTTTATACCCAGGCCTTTCCTGAATAAACAATATCGGCCTTCCATCCCATATATAAATCGAAACGACAACGCATAGCATTACAGGGGAAAATATAGTTATACCAATCAAAGCCAAAACCTTATCCAACAGCGGTTTGAAAAAATTTTTATACATAGTTAATCCAAAATTTCATTATACAATCTCAAATATTGCTCAACAACGATCTTAACATCAAACTCTTTCAATACCTTTTCTCTCCCTCTTTTGCCAAACTCTTTCCTAATTTCAGGATTATCTATTAGAAATTCAATTTTTTCAGCCAGTGCCTTGCTATCCTTAACAGGCACTAAAAAGCCATTTACGCCATTATCCACAACCTCCTTGCAACCAACCGTGTCTGTGGTGACAATGGGCTTTTCCATTGACGCTGCCTCTAATAAAGTTCTTGGGATGCCCTCTCTATAGCTGGGCAGAACGAATATATCGCAAATTGACAGAAGCTCTTTTATATCACTTCTAAAGCCTAAGTAATTAATATTTTTCCAGCCTGGTATAAACGCATTCTTGTTGCCCCTGTCTATTTCTCCTGCATATAGAAAGTAAGCCCTATCTTTCAACAACTCGGCAGCTTTTATATACTCTTCAACGCCTTTATCTCTAATAACCCTTGCAACCATTAGAACAACAGGTTTATCGCCCAACCCCAATTCCTTTATTAATTTTTTGTTTTTTGGCATGGGCTCGAAGGCTTTTGTATCTATTCCGCTCCCTTTTATCAAAACAGCTTTCTCTTCTGGTATTATACCCTTATTAACAAAGTGATCCAAATCGTCTCTATTTTGAAAGACAATCCTTTTTGTCCTGCTTGAGGTGCATTTATACAGCGCCTCTATCAATACCCTCACACCAACAGACTTGATGTCATCATGAATAAAAAAACTCCCCAAACCTGTGATAGTGTTAACTATATTCTTAGCACCCGTGAGATTCCCGTATATGTTTGGTTTATGCATAAAAGTGTGCAGTATATCGGGCGAAATATCATGAACTATGCTTCTAATGAGCTTTAGGGTCTTCAACTCTTTAAAAGGATTCAGACTCTGCCTTTCTATCTCATAATTTACAGGTGTAATGCCGCATTCTAAGAATTTTTCCAAAAACTCACCCTTTGGCGCTATTGCATAAACCCTATGCCCCTTTTTAACCAACTCCTTCATAATGGGCAGTCTAAAAAGATATAGATTCAAATCTAAATGCGACAGAAAGGCTATTTTCATAAATTATTCTTCCATACCTCAAGGCAAAACATAGACCACAACATCTTGGCTCTTTTTTCCTCTGAGACCCTTATCCTGTTCTCCAGCAATCTATCGATAAAGCTCCTATTTATGAAATTCTCCGAATAGCATCCTTTTTGCAAATAATCAAAAATAGCCTCTTTAAGTTCACTATTCACCCATTTTTTTAGAGGAACCTCAAATCCCCTTTTTGGCTGTTTAATCAATTTCTTGTGAAGGTATTTTTCTGCTAATCTCCTTAAAATATATTTCGTGGTTGCCCCTCTGACTTTCAGGTTGTCCTCCAACAAAGGAGCAAACTCCAATATGCCTTTGCCAAGAAAAGGGCTTCTTGCCTCCAAAGAGTTGGCCATCGTCGCAATGTCCATTTTAATCAACAGATCCGAAAATAGTATAAGCTCAAAATCCAAATATAGAAACTTGGATAGATCCGTTAGCATGTTATCATTGAGCACTTTTTTAACAAACCCATTAAGTCTGTTAAGTTGAAATGCGTCTTTAAACTCATACACATCCTCAAATACATCCGTGGTTGCCGATAAATAAAGATCAAGCCCTTCCTTGTTAGACATGCTTGCCAACCTATACAGGTAATTGTAATGCGACTGCTTTTCTTTTGGCGGAGGGAGCATTCTAAATAAAAAAGCCAATCTTTTAAAACGCCTCAGCAACCTATTTGCAATAGGAACATAACGCCTATATCCCCCAAACAACTCATCTGCTCCATCCCCGTTTAAAACAACCGTGATGTGTTTTTTTGCCTCTCTACTTACATAATAACTCGGTATAGCCGATGAATCCATAAAAGGCATTCCGTAATTGGATAGAATCTTCTCTATATCGTTTTTTAGATCCATTGTGATTTCAATCTCTGTATGGTCGGTTGAGTACATCTGTGAAGTCAATTTAGCAAGATTGGATTCATCGTAAGCCCCTTCGAATTTTACAGTAAAGGTCTTTAACCTCTTTGTAAACTCAGAAGCTATTGCAACAACCAAAGAGCTGTCTATGCCCCCACTTAAAAACGCTCCAACCTCAAGATCCGACGCAAGCATCCTATCTCTTATGCTTTCTGTCAATTTTTCATCCAAAGCCTCCAAGATTTCATCTTCCTTTTTATTAAGCCTATCTTGTCTGTAATATTTCTCAATATCAAAATATCTCTTTGTTTTTATAGTGTTATCGCTAAGATCATAAATCAAAAAAGATCCGTTCTTTAGTTTTTTAACATCTCTAAACGGTGTATACTCAAAAGGAAAAAAACCAGTCCTTAAATATGTATAGATAGATTCTTCATTCGGATAAATACCCTCCAAAAACCCAAAAGCCTTAAGCTCACTGGCAAAAAAGAGCTTATCGCCCTTTTTATAATAAAAAAGGGGTTTTTTACCCGCCCTATCTTTTGCTAAAAACAGCTTGTTTTCTTTTTTATCAAATATACAGAAGGCAAACATGCCATCAATCTTGTCAAACATTTTCTCTTTATATTTAATGTATAGATAGAGCAGGGTTTCTGTATCGCAATTTGTCTTAAATTTGAATTCCTGCAAATAGTGTTTTCTCAACTCTAAATGGTTATAAATTTCCCCATTAAAAACAATCAAAAAATCCTTATATTCAAAGGGTTGCCTTCCCTGCTTAATATCTTGAATTGCAAGCCTTGTGTGAAAAAGAAATAGGTTTTTACTCTCCCATCTCCCCCAATCATCAGGCCCTCTGTGTTTTAAAGAGTTCAGCAAAAAATTATAATCAGCTTTTATATTCACCCCGCCTGCAATTCCACACATCTTTTAATCTCTCCATTCCTAACTTCCACAATCCTATCGCACCTATCCAGGGTTGAAGTTCTATGAGCGACAATTATCATCGTTTTGCTTTTGCCTATCCTGTATATCTCATCCATAATCTTTGCCTCTGTTTGGGAATCAAGAGAACTCGTTGCTTCATCCAACACCAATATTTCTGGATCACCATAGAGAGCTCTTGCAATTGCAACCCTTTGTTTCTGTCCTCCGCTAAGCATAACTCCGTTTTCCCCAACTCTGGTATATATACCATTGTGATTTTTCTCTAAAAAATCCAAAATATTGGCCATATCCAAGACCTTTCTAACTTTTTCCTCATCTATCTCCTCTCCAAAGGCAACATTCTCAGCTACCGTCCCATCAAATAGATATATAGTTTGAGGGATGTAACCTATCTTTTTCCTCCAGGATTTAACATTTTTCTCACTCAATTTTCTATTATCAACCAATATTTCTCCTTTTGCTGGTTTGTAAAGCCCTATAATTAGATCGACTAAAGTGGATTTGCCACTTCCGCTTTTGCCCATTACTCCTATTTTTTCACCCTTCTTTATAGTTAAGTTTATACCCTTTAATACAGGCTTATTTTTTTGGTATTCAAACCACACATCCTTTAACTTTATTTCTCTTCCAAATTCTATCTTTTCATCCTTTAGTGCCTCAGGCTCATACAATAAATCAGCATGAGTTATGTCTAAAGATTTTAGATAGAATAAAACCTGATTGTATGAGGTATAAATTCTATTTACACTCGGCATCAACCGGTATAATCCCAAAACAAACATACTCAGGATAGGCAACGCAGCCTTTATATCACTTTTGTACTTATACACCAAATACACCACTATGAGTGAAATTAAACCAAAACCTATAGCCTCCAGGAACAGTCTTGGCACCTGCACCAATGTCTGATTGAGTATGTTAACCTTAGCAAAACCATAACTGGCCTCTGAGAATTTCTTCAATATATCTTTATCGTTCCCTTTAAGCTTGATTATCTTAAAGTTACCAAAGGATGAGGTCATTATCTCATAAAACCTTTGCTGCATCTCGTTTCTTATCTCTCCTGCCTTTTTTATCTTGGTTGATACAAAGGTTTTCAAAATAAATACATTTATTCCAAGAAAAGTTGTTAATAGTAAAGTCATCTTCCAATTTACATATACCAACATACTGTATATAAAGATAACGACGAATATTTCGCTCATCATGAATAGAATGTTTGATATAAGTTGAACAAGGTTTTGAGCCTCGTTCACTATAGTTTTTATAAAATGAGAGGAGTTTTTGTTAACAAAATCCACATAATGCATGCCTAAATACTTCTCAAACAATTTATACGCTATAAGGTGATATCTACCCTGAGAAAACCTGCTTAGAAGGTAAAAATACAACAGATTAAATACGCTTCTAAAAATATAAAAAAATACAAGAAATAAACCAAAGGCTATAACAAAACTCACAGGCGATGAAAAACCAAAGATGTTGTATACTCCTTTTAGGTATTTATTCGAAAATATATTATTAAAATTGGTGGCAACACCTATAAAGGGCATAATTATGCCAACCCCTACAACCTCAACAGCAGAAACAGCAACAGAAAACATCAAAAGGAATGCAAGAAATTCTTTATCTCGTCTGGACAATATAACCCTTAATTTCTTAAATATATTAAGCACTTTCCAAAACCTTCTCCCACTTCTCCATAATCTTTTCTATATCAAAATCCATCGCCCTTTTTTTTGCTTTTTGAGCGTATTTTTCTCTTATATCATGGTTCTTCATGATTAGCTCCATTGCCTTTTGCATTCTATCTGCATTATTTACAGGAACAAGTATTCCGTATTCTGCTAACTCCACATCTTTTGCTTGCATCTTAAAATCTGTGTTAGGAGCAAGTATTTCCCTGGGACCACTTCTGCAGTCTGTTGAAATCACAGGAAGACCACAAGCCAAGGCCTCTAAAATTGCGTTGGGGAAGCCCTCATGATTTGAGGAAAAAACAAAACAGTCGGCCTGTTTTAAAAACTCAAACGGATTTTTTTGCCTTCCCAAGAGTTTTACCTTCTCTTCTAAGCCTATTTTACTAATTTGATCATTTAGAAACTCTTTAAGTTCACCATCGCCAATTATCCACAACTTGGCATTTAAACCCTCAATTGCCTTCAGCAGAAGGATATGGTTTTTACCTTTGTCAAGTCTACCAACCGTTATAAAAATAAACCCTTTACTTGAACTTTTTGACTTGTTGCATTCCCTTTTTAAGGCCTTGCTGTCAATGAAATTATATATGGTCTTTATGTTTGCCTTTATATTAAAAATATCTTTAAGATCATAAGCGTTGCCCTTGGAATTTGATATTATCATATCAGCAAGGTTATACAATCTTAAAAGCAACTTATTTACAACAGACAAAAGGTCTCCATATCCATATTGTAAAGAGGGCGTTGCCCTCTCGGTAATTATCGTTTTTGCTCTACCTCCAAACAACTTCGCCATTGCATTTATGTAATTAGGCCTTGAGAGAAAACTCAAAGATATTTTGATCTTATTCTTTCTTAAAAAATTTCTGTATTTCCATGCCAGAAAAGGCAGTTTTATGAATTTTTTAAATCCACTTTCATTTGGATCGGAATCTTCCAAATAGAATATATTTACATCCTTAGGTATTTCATAGAATATAGTACTATTCATCAAGACCAGAGTTATGTCATATTTATTTTTTAGATGCCTTAACAGCATAGACACAACACGCTCAGCGCCACCACTCGAAAGAGAATATATAAACAGGGAGATTCTCCTTCTCATTTAACCCTCATCAAATTCCAGAATAGATATTCATAATTATATCCTCTTTGGTGTTTTTCAAATAAGTTCAATAAGCTCTTTTTGTTGAATATAGAGCCATCCAAAGACTTTATTTTTTCAAACAAAAGCTCTTTAAGTTCATTTCTAAACCATATCTTAAGGGGAACACTAAATCCGTGCTTGGGTCTATCTACAATATCCTTTGGGATGTATTTATATAGAATTTTTCTTAAAATAGATTTTCTTCCTTTGGTTAGCTTGACCTGCTCAGGCAATTTATACGCTATCTCTACAATCCTATGATCAAGAATTGGCACCCTTGCCTCAAGTGAATAGGCCATCGTTGCCCTATCAACCTTAACGAGTATATCATCGGGTAAATACCTATAAAAATCCAATCTGCTTAAATCATCAATTGTTTTCAAATTGTTACTATACTCCAATATGCCTTTAAAAGAAATATCAAGGCCATTTAACATATCCTTATTAAAAACCATGTCTAACTGCCACGGTTTTATAGCAAAATAGAGAACAGAATATAGGTTTTCGTATGTGGGGTTTTTTACAGGCAATGCCATTTTTTCTAATTTGTCATTTGGTAAAATAGAAAAAATCCTTGATATAAGCGTCTTAAAAGGCATATGTCTCAACAGAAGATAATACTTCTTTGTAAAAAAGTACCTATCGTATCCCAAAAACAATTCATCTCCACCATCACCACTTAAAGCAACTGTGACCCTCTTCTTGGTTGTCCTACTAAGAAGCAACATTGGAAGAGCAGAGGCATCTCCAAAGGGCTCATTATAATAATAATCCAAATCATCCATTAAATCTAACACATCTTTTGCATCAAAAAAATATTCATAATGTTCGCTTCCTATAATTTGAGCTATTTTTTTTGCATACTCCGCCTCATTGTATCCCTCTTCTTTAAATCCTATAGTAAAGGTTTTAATCTGTTTATTGCTAACTTCGGCCATAATGGCACTTACCAAAGAACTATCAATGCCCCCGCTTAAAAAGGAGCCAACTTCCACATCTGCTAAAAGCCTCTTTTTTACACTATCTTTTAATAAATGCTCGACTTCTTCAACCGCCTCGTCAAAGCCAATATCAATTTTCCCTTTTGGTAAATTCCAATATCTTTTTATCTTTATATTTTCTCCATCAAAAATTAAATAATGAGCTGGTTTTAGCTTATAGATGTTTTTATAATAGCTCTTGTCGTTGGGTGTGTAACCCAAGCTGACAAATTTAACCAAACTATCTATGTCAGGTGTTTTCAGCTCATCTCTAATACCCTTCAGCTCGCTACTAAAAACAAATTCCCCATGTTGAAAAGTCCAGTATAAGGGCTTTATTCCAACCCTATCCCTTATAAGGTAAAGCATTTGCTCTTGTTTATCAAAAAGGGCTATAGCAAACATGCCATTGAGTTTGCTGATAGCTTTTTCTACACCCCATTCGGTAAAAGCCCATAGGAGCGTCTCTGTGTCTGAATGTGTCCGAAAACCTCTAAAGCTAAGTTCCCATCTTATCTCAAAATGATTATAAATCTCCCCATTAAAAACAATTACAAACCTCTCATTTTCCATTGGTTGATTGGCATTGGGATTAAGGTCTTGAATGGCAAGACGATTATGAGCTAAAAAAAGTTTTTTATTTTTAAAATCATACTCTTTAACACAACTTGCATCAGGACCTCTGTGGGATAATCTTTTATTGTATTTTTCAATCTCGTTTAAAGAAAGTTTTGTATTAAAATAGCCAAGTATATTACACATTTAATGACTTTTTAAATTTTCTTTTTAGTTTTTCTAAAGTAGAAAAATCCATACATTTATTTAGAAAATAAAAGAGTACATTTTTTGGAATTTTTTTTATTTTAATACTTGCCTCTAAATTTTTTTTAGCTTCTAAATATTTCTCCATTCTAAAATATTGCATACTTTTTTCAAACAAGATATTAGCTAATCTATATTTAATTTCATTCACGTATTCAGGATATTCTTGTATTAGAATACCACAAGTTAAAATATGATCATCTAATGTTTCAATTGTTCTAAGTAAGGTTATATTATTTGAGTGCCTCCTATATTTGCCCAACACTTCATTTATATAATAAAATTCTCCTTCTCTAATAACATCAATCAAAAATTTCCAATCAGAAGCTATTTTAATTCTATCATCAAAAAAATAAGAAGGAATATTTTCTCTTCTTATCATAACAGAACAAGCTCCCACAAAAGTTCCATACTTTATTAATTCTTTAACTGCTCCTCTTTTAGGAGTATACTGGTTAATTTCGCTAAAAAGCATCTTTTTATTGCTATTTTCAAAAATTACTTCTAAATCATGATAACAAATATTTATATTCGGATTTTTCTCTAACACTTCTACCTGTTTTTCTATTTTTGCAGGAAGCATCAAATCATCTGTTGCTACTAATGCTATATATTTACCTCTACATGCTTTCAATACATTAATTGAATTTTGAGTGATCCCTAAATTTTTTTCATTTAAAATAAGTTTAATTTTGTTAGGATATTTTTTTTTATATTTAAGTAAAATTTCTTGAGAACCATCTATTGAAGCATCATCTCCTATTACAATTTCAATATTTTTGTATGTTTGAGACAATACACTATCAAAATATTCATCTAAAAATTCTTTATGATTATAACAAGCAGAAGAAACACTAACTAATGGTCTCATCAATTGCCTTTATCTTAAAGAATTAGAAAAATATTTATCTTTATACAAAATTGCGGGGATATAAAAAAGAAAATACATCATTTTACTAAAAAGATTTTCGATACTTTTAAAACCTTTTGAATTATTATAACTTGAAAATATTATATATTTTATTAAGTGTTTAAAATAAAATTTAGGATTATAAAGTAATTGTTTAGTTACATAATTATTAATAAAAAACAAACTTTCATATTCAAATCCTTTTGAATATTTAGAACGAATATTTTTGCTTAAAGAATTTTCTATAATATAATAAATCCCCAATCTTTCATTTAAAAAATATGATTTCAAGCCAAATAATTCTAATCCTATTTTATTCCAAAAAAAACCCTCTGGAATATATCTTATTTCATCAATAACAGAAGGAACTACATAATGTTTTTTTAATATATCACTTTTCCAAACACCTCTAACTTCTCCTATTTTTGAATAATCCCATCTAAAAGCTTCTTTATGAAAAACACATCCTTCTTTTGGAAACTCTTTCCCAACATCTTCTCCAAACTGATTTTTACATAAAAAATTAACACTTACACATTCTTTATTGTTTATAAAAATATCATAAACTTTTTCCAATAAAATTTTTTCACTTGAATCATCATGTCCTATTCCATAAATAAATTCACCACAAGCTAATTCAATAGCTTTTCTTATGTTTTTAATTAACATTTGATTTTTTTCATTTCTATAATATCTTATTTTAAAATCTGCTTTTTTTATTAGATTCTTAACTAACTCTTTACTATTATCACTCGAACAATCATCAATAATAATCCACTCAAATTTATTATGAGAAAAAGTTTGATTCATTAAAGCTTCAAAAGGCCTATTTATAAATTTTGAGCAATTGTAACAAATTGTATAAACACTAAAAATCATTTTTTACTTCTTAAAATAAATTTTATTCCACCAAAAAATTTTTTACCAATAAATTTAATCCCATCTAAATTTAAATAAGCTAAACTCATCCATATAAACCTTATTCCATCTGCTTTTTGATCATGAATAAAAATCTTGTAAATTCCCGTAATAAAAAACTGTTTAAAAATAGCAACATTTCTATATTTTTTAGGAATATATTTATATATAACATCTAAAACTACAAAAATATAATCATAATTTTTTGAAACATTAGTATCATGCCTCCTATATCTCCATAAAAATTCATTAAGATACCCTAATTTATAGCCATTATTAAAAAATCTAAGCATTAAACTATAATCATCACTTATAGAAGTTAGATCCATTTTTAACCTATAAATAACAGGAAACTTAAAAACCATAGACTGAATTAAAGGACCACCTACAATATCCATATAATAAAAATTTTTAATTTTTTCTATATCTTCTATTGCATATAAATTTTTATTAAACAAATTATCCATCTCAATGGGGGCTAAAATTTTACTTTTTTCATTTATATATTTACCTTTACTACTAACTCCATCTAAATCATATTTTTTTAAAAAATCAATTTGTTTTTCAATTTTATCTTTTTCAAATATATCATCACTTGCTATACAAGCAAAAAATTCAGGATCAAACTTTTCTTTTATAAACTCCAAACCTCTATTAAAACTTCTATTTACATGCATATTTATTTCATTAAAAATATAAAAGATTTTATTGGGATATTTAGCCGCATATTCTTTAATAATTTTTCTACTATCATCTGTTGAAAAGTCATCAACTATAACTAATTTTAAATTTTTATAAGTTTGATTAATGACAGATTCAATTGACTCTCTTATATATTTTTCGTGATTATAACTTGTCATCAATACAACACACAAATCTTTTTGCATTATTAAACCTTATTTATTAAATCAGTTATTCTTTTTGCTTCTTCTAAACTCATAATCCCACTTATAGGCAAACTCAAAATTTCATTTGATAACTTTTCAGTAATAGGAAAACTTAAACTGTTCCATTCTTTATAGGCTTTTTGTTTATGTGGTGGTATTGGATAGTGAATAAGCGCTTGAATATTATTTTCGGCTAAATATTTTTGTAATTTACCTCTTTCTTTCGTTCTTATAACAAACAAATGCCAAACACTATCTGTAACTATTTTTGGTAATACAATTTTTTCATTTTTTATGTTTTCTAAATAATATTTTGCTATCTCTTTTCTTTTTTTATTTTCTTTATCCAAATACTTTAATTTTACTCTAAGCATTGCTGCTTGTATTTCATCAAGTCTACTATTATAGCCTTTATAAATATAATGATATTTTTTATCACTTCCATAATTTCTTAACGCTTTTATAACTTCGGCCAGTCTTTCATCATTTGTAGTAACTGCTCCACCATCTCCTAACGCTCCAAGGTTTTTAGCTGGATAAAAACTAAATCCACTTGCATCTCCTAAATTACCTACTTTTTTATTTTTATAATACGCTCCATGAGCTTGTGCTGAATCTTCAATAATTTTTAAATTATATTTTTTTGCAATTTTGTGAATTTTACCCATTTCACACACTTGACCATACAAATGCACTGCCATTATAGCTTTTGTTTTCGGAGTTATTTTCTCTTCTATTTTATCAGGATCTATTAAATATGTATCAATCCTTGGCTCTATTAAAAGAGGATTTAACCCTTCTTCACTTATTGCTAAAATAGAAGCAATATAAGTATTTGCAGGAACTATTATATCATCCCCTTCTTTAAAAACTCCTAACTCTTTATATCCTCTTATAATAAGTTTTAAAGCATCAAGTCCACTTCCTACACCTATTGCATATTTTGTATCACAATATTTAGCAAATTCTTCTTCAAATTTTCCTACTTCTTCTCCTAAAATATACCAACCTTTATCTATAACTTTCTCAACGACTTTGAGAATAGCATTTTTGTATTGCATATTAACTTTTTTTAAATCCAAAAACAACATACAATACAATCACTTTCTTTATTTTTTTGGAATAAAATACATAATAGTCTCATAGATACTTTCTGTATAATGTCTTAAATATATATTATAATCATCTCTGGTATTCAAAACTATTTGTGGAATTCTCCAGAAACTATTAGGAGAATGATAAACAGAAACAGCTAATTTAGGATAGTATTTTTTTATAGTATAATGCATTCCATCTAATGCCTCTTCTTCGCTTCCCTCTATATCTAATTTTATGTATGTAACTTTATCATTAATGATGCTATCAAACTTGTCCACATCTATTATTTCACCTCCCTCTTCACTCACATGAGATGATGACCCTTCTTTTTTAAACTTTAATTTCATCTTTTTACTATATAAACCAACACCATAAAAATTGATGTTTTTATAATTTTTCAGCAAGAGCATAGCTTTTTCCAAATTGCCCTTATCTGGTTCAAAAAAATATACCTTTTTATAGCTGGGACATTTTTCTATAAACAATTTAGTTGTTAGCCCATCAAATCCACCCCCATCAACAAAAATTTCTTTGTTTAAACTTAAAAAATCTTCAAAATATTGCTTATATTCACAACTTTTAAATCCTTCCAGAAAACTTAAATCATAAAAATATCTAAAATTTATTAGCTTTTTATAAATAATTTTAGACCTTTCATCTTTTAACATACCGTACACTTCCTCAAATCTTTCATGGTTTTTATCATATTCTTGAGGAAAATTTTCATTAAAAGGAAGATCGGTTAATTTTGCCGTACCATACCTTAGAAAATCTACATAATGCAACACATGCTCAAAACCTTTTTTTCGCAACTTACTTAAAGATGTTAGAATTTTCCCAGATGAAGCCACTAATATTACAGAATTTCTTTCTATTTGGTTTAAATTAAATATAGGTATATTTTTGTAAAATTTCTCACTTGTAAATTCATCTATAATTCCTTTTATTTTTGACTTAAACAGTTTTATAAGTGCATCAGTTAGGATATTAATACCAAAAATATAAAACTTACCATTTTTTTCTGTAATTTCATCTACTAGAATCATCTTATTCAAATAACCTTTATTATCTATGGTCGGTTTTATTAACAACATATTTCTCCCTCTTTGATCATTGTTAAAAATTCCATCCCTTTTTCGCAGTCAGCAAAATCAAATACAAAGACAGAAGAAAAACTTTCTCTGTTCTTTAAAATTTCCGCTATATCGTAATAATAATTTGCAAATGCCTCTATATATCCATCTGGATGTCCAACTTTAAATCTATTATATCTTTCTTTTCTTGCCTCTATTACAAAATCACTTCCTCGATCAAGTTTTAACTTATTGCCACTATCGTCACAGTAATAAAGATACTCAGGCTCAAGTTGATGCCATCTCAAGCTTCCTTTTTCTCCGTAAACCTCTACTTCTAAACCATTAGTGTGCCCAAGGGCAACTTTACTAAACCATATATTAACTACTATATCATCTTTCAAAAGCAAAATAGAGCTAACACTATCTATAACCCCCCATTGACTGAAACTCTTATTAAGACTTTTAACGCTTTTTATTTTTACATCAGAATTCAATATAAAACTTAATATACTATACAAGTGAATACCAAGATCTAAATAAATAGTAGGAATCTCATAATCTTTTCTTCTCCAGTCTTGAGGCGCTAACTTTTTATTGTTTGCCTTTTTTAAAAAACCTTCCTGAGGCATAAATAAGTTAATATTAAGCACTTTTCCAATCTTATCATTTAAAACCCACTCTCTTAATTCCCTAAGCATAGGATACCCCGTGTAATTGTATGTTACAAACAAATTTCTCTTTATGTATCCTTTTAAAGTTTTAATTTCACTTAAAGATGTTGCTATTGTCTTCTCTGATACTATAACTATTTCTTCATTTAAATTTAAGCATTCCTCTATATCATATACATGTCTATTCGTAGGTGTTAAAATACATACAACATCCAATCTTTCGTTTCTAATCATATCTTTTATAGTAGGATAAAATTTCCTTACATTATAAATTTCAGCACTTTTTTTATTGCTTTCCTTAAATCTACTGAAAACACCAGCAACAACCTCAAACCTGTCGTCCATTTCTATTGCTATCTTATGCACTCTACCAACCACAGAATTTATGCCTCCACCTACAAATCCAACTTTATACTTCATGGCTTTACTCCTTCATAATAATCAATATTTACTATATCTTTTATTGTGTTTTCTATGCTGGTATTAGATGTTTCTTTAAAGATTATCCCAATTTTATCAAAAGGAGCCTTTTTTATAGTATATCCGCTTTCTTTTAAAGGAAAAAACTCTATATTTCTTTCTTTAAAAGTTAGAGATTTTAATGTCGACACTTTATTTACCGTTATAGTATGTCTAATAATATTCTTTCTAAATTTTTCCTCGCAACAAAATTCTTTTCCAAGAAAAGCATTAACATAATTTTCAATATATCTGAATCCTGTAGTCTTTTCTATTAAGAGATTGTACAAATCCCCAGGACATCTTCTCATCGCTTCAATTATGAAAAAATCATTATTGTTTATCACCAATTGTACATGAAAAAGACCTCTACTAAGTCCTAAAATATCGATGATTTTCTCTATATACTCATTTATTTTTTTCTTTATGCTGTGCGGCAAACGGTTATCGACGTAGGAAAAATCTACTTGATACGGATATGTTAGGCAAAATTCTCTAACAAAAAACCCTTTTTTTACTTTATGCTTTTCTATAAAGACAGAATAACTATAAAGACTTCCTTCCACAAACTCCTCTATAACTACATGATCACCTTTAGTTTCTTTCTTGCGTATTTCTTTTTTAAATTCTTCATAATTGCAAATTCTTTTTATTCCTATACCACTGAATTTTCTAGATGGTTTAATAAGTATGGGATAATTTTCAAATTCTTCATTAATATCTTCTTTTTCATAATATTTAGGAGAAGATATGTTGTTTTTGACTAAAAATTCTCTGAATAAATGCTTAGTGTGCAATAACATTGTTGTGTCATAGTCATCAAACCCATTAAATACTCTCCCTAATTTTTCATTTACATAAGAAGAGCTATTATAAGAGTAATCATTGCATGTAGGCACTATAAAATCAGGTTCGTAATCTAAGCATATATTTAACAACTCCTTTTCATTGGAATAATCAACAAAGTAGCTTTTATCTGAAAATAAATGCCCTGGATCATTCTCGTATTTTCCTACAACTGCAATTTCATTACTACCTTCTCTTCTTAAATATTCCAATATAGGCAAGCTACCATAGCTACTGCCAACAACTAAAATCTTTTTCTTCATACTTTTATTGTTTTTAAAAACTCCCCATAATCTCTTATGTAATCATTTTCATCATAATAATCATTTGCTAGAACCAGTAATATACAATCTTCACTAAAATCATACATCTCTCGCCATATCATTTTATCAATGAATAAACCTTTATTTGGTCTATCTAAAATAATATCCCTAACCTTTTCTTTTCCATTATCAAGCAAAAACTTACAACTGCCTTTTATACAAATAGCAACCTGCTGCAATTTCTTGTGTACGTGAAAACCTCTCGGAGCATTTCTTTTTAGATTAAAAATATAGTAAATCCTTTTTATCTCAAACGGAATATCTTTTAATCCCTCAATAGCTATCAAATTACCCCTTTCATCTCCATTTATGTCGAGTTCTATAAATCTGATCTTCATTTGCTTTTACCTCTAAACTATTTTCAATTTTCTTACCTAAAACCTTTGCAATTTTTTTAACTTCCTCTACAATATAACAAAACTCTTTTATATTTAATTTATTCAAATAATCATTGTAAAGTTTATTTTCTCCACATTTAACATCCAATATTAAACCATCAGCCCCAGCTGCCACAGCTGCTTTTGACAAGGATAAAACACTCTCTTTTCCATCAGATCCATAAATTGGATCCACAAAGATTAGTAAGTTAACCATTTCTTTTAAAACAGGAATAGCTGAAATATCCAAAGTAGCAATCGAATTTACAGAAGAAAATGTCCTTATCCCTCCCTCACAAAGTATTATATTTGAATTTCCTCCTTTTTCTATGTATTTTGCGCTCTTTAGAAGTTCGCTCAATGTCATAGATAATCCCCTCTTTAAAAGCACAGGTTTATTTGCCTTACTCACCTCTCTTAAAAGAGGTAAGTTTTGAGAACTCTCTGTATCTATCAACAGAATATCAGCATATTTAGAAACTATAAATACATCTCTAGTATCCGATACCTCTACCATCAAAGAAAGCCCTGTTTCCTCTAAAACTTTCTTAATTTCCTTTAATCTTCCAAATACATCCTTCCGAGAATCCAAAATACACTCATAATATTTAGGAAATCTTATCGCAATTATATGGGCATTACATTTTTTTATTCTTTTTACCAAATCCAACATGCAACTAAAATCGTCTTTTACCCAAATTCCTGCAATTATAGTCAGAGATCTATCTATTTTATTTGGCATTTATATGTGTTGTATTTGAGATATTTCCATTATCTTCCTTTATTATCTTTTTTAGATACCACTTAACAGTTTTAACAATGCCACTTTCAAAATTTTCCTTTGCCTTCCATCCCAATTCAGATTTTATCTTGCTTGCATCTATTGCGTATCTTCTGTCATGTCCAGGTCTATCATCAACAAAAGTAATCAACTCTTTATAGCTTCTTCCATTTCTTCTTGGCTTTAATTTATCCAAAACTTCACAAATTTTGTTGGCAATTTCTATATTAGTCTTTTCATTTCTTCCGCCAATATTGTACACCTCACCTGGTTTTCCTTTATGGAACACCAAATCAATCCCCCTGCAGTGATCTAAAACATAAAGCCAGTCTCTAATATTCCTACCGTCCCCATATATCGGTATCGGATCTTCGTTTAAAGCGCTCCTTATAATCGTAGGAATCAGCTTTTCATTGTGTTGCTTTGGCCCATAATTGTTCGAACAGTTTGTAATTACTGTATTCAATCCATACGTCTTAAAATAACTTCTAACTATCATATCCGCACTCGCCTTACTTGCCGAGTAGGGAGAATTGGGTGCATAAGGTGTATTTTCAGTAAAAAAGCCTGTTTCCCCCAAACTACCATATACTTCATCTGTGGATATATGATGGAATCTGCATCCTTCATAATCGTTTTTATATCTAAAAGGCGATTCCATCCAAAAATTCCTTGCCACATCTATCAATGTATATGTTCCATAAACATTAGTCTCTATAAATACACCCGGATTAGCTATAGAGTTATCAACATGGCTTTCTGCCGCAAAATGAATTACACCCATTATATTGTATTCTTTGAAAACATATTCTACCAATTCTCGATTACATATATTCCCTTTTATAAATTTGTATCTTGGATGATTTTCCACTTCCCTTAAATTTTCTAAATTACCAGCATAGGTCAAAGTATCCAAATTCATTATATTATATTCTGGATATTTTTCTAAAAAATATGGAATAAAGTTGCTTCCTATAAATCCCGCACCACCGGTAACTAATATGGTTTTCACTATAGCTCCTCTAATATTTCTTCCAAATACTTCCCATAAACAGAATTGCTTAAATGTTGAATCTTTACTCTAAGTTTTTCCTTAGATATCCATTTATTTCTCAGCGCAATCTCTTCCAAACAGGCTATTTTATAACCCTGCCTTTTTTCTATTGTTGCAACAAAATGACTCGCATTTAAGAGGCTATCATGAGTCCCCGCATCAAACCACGCAAAACCTCTCCCTAATAGTTTTACCCTTAGTTTATTTCTTTTTAAATATTCCAAATTTACCGAAGTTATTTCTAACTCCCCCCTATCCGATGGCTTTATATTTTTCGCTATTTCAATCACTTCATTATCGTAAAAATAGAGTCCAACGACAGCATAATTTGATTTTGGATTTTTTGGTTTCTCCTCCAGGGATACTACATTCATTTCTTCATCAAATTCTACTACTCCGAATCTCTCAGGATCGTGAACCTTATAGCCAAAAATAATGGCTCCGTTTTTTAATTTAGTAGAATCTTGCAAGATTTGGGTAAGTCCCTGTCCAAAAAATATGTTATCCCCCAAGATTAAACAAACACTATCATCTCCAATAAATTCTTCTCCGATTATAAATGCCTCCGCTATACCATTTGGTCTAAGTTGCTCTTCATAACTTATTTTTACACCCCAATCACTTCCATCCTTAAGTAATCTCTTAAACAAAGGTAAATCCCTTGATGTAGTTATAATTAAAATATCCCTAATACCCGCTAACATCAAAACCGATAAAGGGTAATAAACCATAGGCTTGTCATATATAGGTAACAACTGCTTACTTACAATTTCTGTTACGGGATATAATCTTGTTCCCGAACCTCCTGCTAAGATAATTCCTTTCATTTAAACTACACACCTACATCGCAACATATCTTTGATAATATATCAAATTATTTTTATTTTCAATTCTTTACCACTATAAAGATATATACCGACCCACTTGTCAAGTCAATTCCTATCACTCTTCTTTTGTTTCTAACATACACCCATACAACTCAAAAGACGTCTTATACTAACTCTCATCAAACCTGAGGAGAAGTCACCTAAAAAGCTAACAAATTCATTCATTTTGTCCCCTCACATCTAATTTATAATAGACCTGAATTTTCATCTGTCAATCTTTTTATCTAAGCCATCCATAACACAAATCCCAAACACAACATTTGACAAAACCTATAGATTTTGGTAGAAGGATAGTGCTATGAGTTGTGATGGTTTGTTTTTTGAGACCAAGATAAGCAAGCAGCTAAATAACTGGTGGTGGGGTAGCGATATGTAGCTGCCCTGCTGATCGTTAACGGTTAGCCGCTTATTCTTGGCGGGCTTGCTGGCAGGGTAGCCAGGAGGCTTGCTAAGGGTAAGCGGCTTTTTTATTTGGCCGCAAACCTTAGCAAGAAGCTTTAAGGTTTGCGGCCTTTTTTATTTTGTGGAGGTTTCTATGGAGGCGTTTTTGAAGGCGTTTGATGAGGGTTTTGATGTAATTGTTCTGTATGAGGAGATAGAGGGCGACATGGACACGCCCGTATCCATCCTAAACAAGCTGTTAGATGAGGAGAATGTCTTTCTCCTTGAGTCGGCTAAAGAGGATAAAACCTACAGCCGCTTTTCCTTTATCGGTATAGCGAAGGATGTATTCAAGATAACAAAGGCCTCAGACCTAAATTTTGAGCAGAAAAAGGTCTTCCCTGTTGGCAACTTTGGCGATTTCAAGGGCGGCTATGTGGGCTATTTGGCCTTTGAGGCCACAGAGCTTTTTGACATCCTAAGAAAACCCCTAAAGAAAAAGCCCGCTGAATTTGGCAGATTCTTCTTAGTCGATGAATTCTTGGTCTATGACAACTATACAAACAGGCTGTATGTGGCACTATCCTATAACTTTAACAGAAGCCTGACGGCAAAGGACAACCTAACAATAGCAAAAGACAGACTGAGAAGCTTTAAGGATTTCATACTATCCAAAAAACCGCAAAACCCCAAGAGGCCGCAAAAATCCAAGGTTATCTTGAGCATGTTTTCAAAAGATGAATTTATAAACATCGTCAAAAAAACCAAAGGGCTTATAGAAGACGGTGAGGCCATACAGGTTGTCTTAAGCAACTTCTTCCTCGTCGAAGGCATAGAACCGTTTGAATTCTACAGAAACTTACGCAGGATAAACCCATCCCCCTATATGTTCTTTTTCAAATCCAAAGAGCTCTGCCTAAGCGGTTCATCGCCAGAAATCCATGTGCGCTTGAGGGATAGAAAGGCAACCATCAGGCCAATTGCAGGAACAAAACCCAAAACAGAAGACTTAAAGCGAATAAAGGAGGAGCTTTTAGGCGATGAGAAGGAGATGGCAGAGCATCTAATGCTTGTGGATTTGGCACGAAACGATCTGGCCAGAATCTCAAAGCCGCCCGCTGTAACGGTAACATCATTTGCCAGACCGGAGGTCTATTCCCATGTCGTTCATTTGACCTCCAATGTCGAGGCGGACTTAGATGAATCCATTACACCATACGATGTTATAGCAAACACCTTCCCTGCAGGCACACTGAGCGGAGCACCAAAGGTAAGGGCTATTGAGATAATCGATGAGTTTGAAAGGCACCCAAGGGGTGCATACGGCGGATGTGTCGGCTATGTGGGCTTTGATGGCAACTTAGACATGGCCATAACCATAAGAACGGCCATTTTCAATGGCGATGTTTGCAGGCTGCAGGCGGGTGCGGGCATAGTCTATGACAGCAACCCAGAAAGCGAATACTTCGAAACAATAAACAAGCTCAAAGCACTTCTAAAGGCGGGAGGTTTAGATGATAGCTTTGATAGATAATTACGATTCCTTCACCTATAACTTAGCCCATTACATAGGCCTGTTTGATGATGTTGCGGTTATAAGAAACACAGAAGGGATTGATAGAATCAAAAGACTGAAAGACCTAAAAGGCATAGCCATATCGCCAGGCCCATCGCATCCCAAAAACTCCCTTTTGAGCCTTGATGCAATCGATGCCTTCAAGGGGAAGCTGCCCATCTTCGGTGTCTGTTTGGGTATGCAGGCAATAGGCCTCTATTTCGGTTTTTCCATAGAAAAGGCAAAAAGAATCATGCACGGAAAAACCGATACGATTATACATTCCGATTCAGAGATATTCAAAACAATCAAGAGGGAGTTTACAGGCGTAAGGTATCACTCCTTGGTCGTAAGAGGGAAGGTTGATGGGTTTGAGACAGTAGCAACATCTGCAACCGATAACGAGGTAATGGCCATAGAAAACAAGGCCTTGAGGATTTACGGTGTTCAATTTCACCCTGAGTCATACTTAAGTCAGTTCGGCCTGCAGATAGTAAAGAACTTTGTTAAGGGGGTTTGCCATGTTGACTGAGGCAATCGGCAGATTGAAAAAGGGGGAGGATATAGGATTAGAACTATCAAAGGCGGTTTTTGATGGAATGCTAAACGGAAAGCTAAACGAGGATGGGGTTAAGGAGTTCTTGATGCTCTTATCCGACAAGGGTGAGTCGGCAGAGGAGATTGCAGGGGCTGTTATGTCTTTAAAGCAGCATGCTGTAAAACTGGAAAGCCTTAAAAAGACCTTAGACACCTGTGGAACGGGAGGCGATGGCAAAAACACATTCAACATATCAACCGCAGCGGCAATCGTATGCAGCCTGTTTGTGCCTGTGGCCAAGCACGGCAACAGGGCCATAAGCTCAAAATCCGGCTCATACGACATACTCAAAGAGCTCGGCGTAGCAGCCGATTTAGGCAAAAAAGAGGCAGAGGTTTTTTTAGATAGACACAACTTCGTCTTCTTGTTTGCACCCAACTTCCACCCGGCTATGAAACATGTAGCAAACATAAGAAGAAAACTTTCAAAACGCACGATCTTCAACCTGATAGGCCCGCTTTCCAACCCATCTGACACATATGCCCAACTGATTGGCGTCTTCTCAAGGGCCTTCTTGGGTGTTATGTTCGATGCTTCAAGAATCCTAAACATGGACAATGTCGCCTTTGTCTCATCGTTTGATGGGCTTGATGAGGTAAGCGGCTCATCCAAAACCAAATGCTTCATAAGAAAAAACGGCATAGAGGAGATGTTTATATTCGACCCGAAAGAGCTAAACATAGAGGTAGGTTTAGACGACATCAAGGGCTTTGATGCAAAAACAAACGCCAATCTATTGATAGAGGTGTTTGAGGGCAAACACGATAAGCTTTCGGATGCCATAGCCTTGAATGCGGGGTTTTCCTTATACATTGCCGATGTTGCAGATTCCATCGAGGATGGCTTTAAGCTTGCAAAAGAAAGCATAAAAAACGGCAAGGCCAAAGAAAAACTGGACTCCTTAAGGAGTAAGTGATGGGTATTCTTGAGGATATACTAAGCAAAAAGAAAAGGGAAATAGAAAAGCTCAAACCCTCAGGCAAAAGGGAAAGGCCCATCTTTAGATTAAACGATTTTTTCAAAAAGGGCCAGACCAACATCATAGCCGAGATAAAATCCTCCTCACCCTCTGCCGGTAAGATAAGAACAATAGACCTAAATGAGATAACCGCATCCTATTCCAAATACGCAAAGGCCGTAAGCGTTCTGACCGATGAGGCGTTCTTTGGAGGCGGTTTTGAGCTTTTAAAAAAGGTGGCAAGCTCTCTGGATATGCCTGTTCTTTGCAAGGATTTTATAATAGACAAAAGACAGATAGAGGCAGCATACATAAACGGGGCAGACCTTGTTCTTCTAATCGCAAGGATTTTGGATGATGAAAAATTAGAAGAGCTGTACAACTATGCCCATTCATTGGGCCTGGAATGCCTAATTGAGGTTCACGCAGAAGAAGAGCTAAACAGGATAAGAAGCCTAAAGCCCAACATCGTGGGCGTAAACTCACGGGATTTAGACAACCTCAAAATAGACCTATTCAGGGCAAAAAAGATTCTATCGCAGATAGACTTTGATGCAATCAGGATTGCAGAAAGCGGCATAAAAATTAGAGCAGACATAGAGTTCTTTGAGGGGTATTGCGACGGTTTTTTAATCGGTGAGACCCTGCTTAAGGCTAAAAACATAGACAAAGCCTTTGAGGAGCTGCTATGAAGGTTAAGTTCTGCGGCATGACCAATTATGAGGATGTAAAGGCCTCCATAGAGCTTGGCGTGGATTTTGTCGGGTTTGTGTTCTATCCAAAAAGCAAGCGATTTATAGATTTTGAGAGTGCAAGACAAATAGTAAAAAGAATTAAAGACAAGGTAAAAACCGTCGGCATATTCGTCAACCAAAATGAAGCTCAAATCAAGGAGGCCGTTGAGTTTGTTGGGCTTGACTATACCCAGGTGTATGCAGATATAGGGCTAAAAAACACCATCAGGGTTTACAGGATAAAAGACAGCCTGCCAGAGGTCAAACAAGAGGGACTTTTATTGTTCGATGCATACACAGAACAGATAGGAGGGGCGGCCAAAAGCTTCAACTGGGAGATACTCAAAAACTTCAAATACAAAGACAGGCTGTTTGTGGCAGGCGGCATAAATGCGGAGAATGTTTCAAGGATAAAAAGCTTGGGTGTATTTGGCGTTGACCTGGTAAGCGGTGTGGAAGCCTATCCGGGCAAAAAGGACATATCGAAAATGAGGGAATTTTTAGAGATCGTAAGGAGCAAAAGATGAAAGGATATTACGGTCAATACGGCGGTCAATTTGTGGCCGAAACGCTCATACCCGCATTGGATGAGCTTGAAGAGGCCTTTAAGGCCTTCAAAAAAAACAAAGCGGCAAAAGAGGAACTAAACCGATACCTAAAGGATTATGCAGGAAGGCCAACACCACTCTATCTTGCAAAAAACCTAAGCAACCAGCTGAACATCAACATCTATCTAAAAAGGGAAGACCTGCTCCATTCAGGGGCACACAAGATAAACAACACCTTGGGCCAGATAATACTGGCAAAGTTCATGGGTAAAAAGAGGATCATAGCAGAAACAGGAGCCGGCCAGCACGGCGTTGCAACGGCCACAGCAGCAGCCCTGATGGGTTTAGAATGTGTGATTTATATGGGAGAAAAGGATGCTGAAAGGCAAAGGCCAAACCTATTAAGGATGAAGCTATTGGGGGCTGAGGTAAGGATAGTAAAAAAAGGCAGCAGAACCCTAAAAAGCGCCATCAATGAGGCATTAAGGGATTGGGTTAAAAACATAAGAACAACCCACTATTTAATAGGCAGCGTTGTTGGGCCTTATCCGTTTCCCCAGATTGTGGCCTATTTTCAATCGGTCATAGGCAGGGAGGCAAGAAAACAGATACTCTCAAAACAAAAATCCTTACCCGATGCCGTTATAGCCTGCGTTGGCGGTGGGAGCAATGCAATTGGCATATTCAGCGGCTTTTTGAAGGATAAAACCGTAAAGCTATACGGCGTTGAGGCAGGCGGAGAGGGCTTGGAGTTAGGCAAGCACTCAGCAGCCCTAACCAAAGGAAGACCAGGCATAATGCATGGGGCATTAAGCTATCTTCTGCAGGATGATGATGGGCAGGTTTCTTTAGTTCATTCCATTTCAGCAGGCCTTGATTATCCGGGCGTTGGGCCTGTTCACAGCTTTTTGAAGGATTCAGGCAGGGTCAAATACGGTGTATGTTTCGATGATGAGGCTCTTGAGGCGTTTAAAATGTTGAGCCAGCTTGAGGGCATCATACCGGCGCTTGAAAGCTCTCATGCCTTAGGGTATCTAATAAAAAACAAGGAAGACTTTGCAAGAAAAACCGTCATAGTGAATCTTTCCGGCAGGGGCGATAAGGATTTACCTATCCTGGAGGGGATCTATGTGTAGGTTAGGGATATATCTGGTGTGTAATTATCCAGACAGGGAGGGGTTCTTAAGGGCCGTTGAGCTGTGCAACAGATACGGGGTTGATTTTTTAGAGATAGGCCTGCCCTTTTCAGACCCAACGGCCGATGGCGATGTAATCGAGAAAGCGTCAATGGAGGTTTTAAAAAGATACAGGATGGCGGATTTTTTAGACTCGACAAAACAGGCAAGGCGGATATTTAACGGCAGGCTTTACATCATGACCTATGCAAACATAGTCTTTTCATACGGCATAGACCGATTTGCAGGTGATTTTGGCTTCATCGATGGATTGATACTGGCCGATGTGCCTTACAGGGAATCAAACAGATTCAAAAAACCCTTATCAAAAAAGGGCATAGGCTTTGTGTATTTTGCAACGCCAGAAAGCAGGCAAGAAGAATTGGAAAGATTAAAAAGGGACGCAAACGACTTTATATACTTTGTCTCAATAAGGGGAACAACGGGGGGTGAGTTCAGATTGGATGATGAGACAAAAAGAAAGATAGAGTTTCTCAAAGGGGCAAAGCATAAGGTCATTCTGGGTTTTGGGATAAGAAACAAACAAGACATAGAAAATGCCTGCAGATACGCAGATGGGGTTGTTATAGGAACAGCCGCTGTTGAGGCGATGAGGGGAGATTTTGAGACCTTTCTTTTGTCCCTTAGGGGCTAAAGAAGTTTGCGGGCAATCTAAGTGCATACTTTTCGGCCTCTTTTAAGGATGCCGATGACAATCGCACAAGGTCGGCATCCCTTGCCCTCTGAATGGCCTTCTTTATGCTATAGGTCGTGGGCTCAGCCAGGATAGAAAAACCCTCTTTAGCAACCTCGCCAAGACAGCCAACATCGGTTGTTATGATGGGCAGACCCACACTCATAAACTCGAAGAATACCCTCGGTATAACCTCGCTGCCCACGCTCGATACAACACCCACATCGAAACTGCTCATAATATCCACTATATCGCTGCGCCTCTGATCAATCAAAATCAGCCTATCCCCAACATTCAACTCCTCAGCAAGCCCAAGCAGTTCGTTTTTCTTTAGACCCTTCTCCTGCCCCACTATAACCAAAACGGCATCATCGATACCCGCAAGGGCAAATCCCTCTATGAGCAGATCAAATCCCTTAACCCTGTCCAATCTGCCCACCGCACCGAATACGAATTTATCATCTATCCCCAACTCCCTTCTAACCCTTCTGCGCCCATCCAAAGAGAAGGCAAAGCGCTCCCTATCGACGAAGCTTTTGTGTATGATTACCTTTTCAGCCCTTTTGGGCGGTATGTCTTCCTTTAAAAACTCACAAGGCAGAATAAGAGTATCTATGCAGTTTGGCGGTGTTCTTAGTTGCTTGTCCTCCCCAAACACCCTAAAAAGCCTAAAGTTTAGCGATTTTTTTAGTAAACAGGCAAAAAAAGAGGCATCGCCCCTTATGGTCAAAACAACATCGGGGTTAATCTGCTTTAAAACCTTACTCAAATAGAAAAAACCACCGAGGCTGCTCAAAGGGTTTTTGTTTCTTAGGGGCTTAATCGGCACAACATTCTTTAGGCTTTTATAGACATAGCTATCCTTAAGCGATAAAACAACCGTATCGTGGAATTCCCTTGCAAGATGTTCTATGTTTAAGGCGTAATTCGTTAAGGCGCTATCCCACACCTCATCCAGAATAAACGCTATCCTCATGCCTTGCCCCTTGTTTCTTTCTCCCTTTCGCCCGATATGCCAAACCGCCTCTTTAGCTCACCAAGCACAGCCTCAGGCGGCACATCCTTTTCGGCAAGCCCCACAAGCAGGTGAAAGATAAGGTCTGCAGCCTCATAGACAAGCTCACTCTGGGAGTCGTTCTTAAGAGCAATAATCACCTCGCTTGCCTCCTCACCAATCTTTTTGGCTATCTTATCCGTCCCGCCCCTAAAGAGATTGGCCGTATATGAACCCTCAGGAAGCTCCTCCTTCCTCTTTTTAAGAAGGTCATAAAGCTTGCTTAATATGTCATCGTTCTCCTCTATCCTGTAAATTATACCGTCGAAATCCTCAATTACGGGCTCTATCTCCCTCACCTCACCCCTGTAAAACTCCCTGTAAAAACAGCTGCGGTGGTTTGTGTGGCATGCCGCACCCTTCTGCTCAACCCTATAAAGCAGCGTATCCTCATCGCAATCAAAGAGGATTTGTTTTATCTTCTGCGTATGGCCGCTTGTTTCACCCTTCATCCAGAGCTTGCCCCTTGAGCGGGAGAAGTAATGGGCATATCCGCTTTTTAGGCTCATCTCGATAGCCTCTTTATTGGCATAGGCAAGCATAAGCACCTGGTTGTTGTAAAAATCCACCGTTATAACCGGAATCAACCCCTTCTTATCAAACTTTAGTATATCAGTTAGATTCACCCTTTAACTCCTCCTTGTATGTCTGTTTTATAAAACCCCTCATCCTTTCAAACATAACCCTTCTGTATAGCTTGCTATCCATCCAGTTGGGCTTTGGTCTATAGCCAAACAACGTCTCACCCTTAAAAAACTCAGCCGCCGCTGTGCCGCTTTGCCAGTCCTTATACCTCATATAGGGGTTTTCATGGCATTGAGCGCACCCCTTTGGGCATTTGCTTATTGTATGCGGAACAAACGGCATTATAGCAGACATGTTGTCCACATCGTCAAAAACAAGCTTGCCGTTTTTGTCCTTATATGTCAACCTATACTGAAACAGCGGTCTCCCTATGTAGTATTTGCCGTTTTTGTCTTTAAGAAGCACAAAATACGACCATCTCCTTGCAAGCCAGCCGCTATACCAGATACCCTCTTCCAACTTACCGCTTATATAATCAGGCATAAGAGGCAGAAGCGAACCGTCCCTTAAGGCCCTCCTTAAGAAACGCTCAAGGTAGGGATCCTCCTGATATATCAAATCCTTCCACATGGAATAGTTCTTTGTCTTATCCAAATAGAGATTGAGCTGAAAATGCTCAGACTGCCAGGCGGCATGACATGCAGAACAGTGGAGGTTTTTATGGTATTTATGGGCCTGTGTGTTGGGGTTAAATTGAACAACATCAACAACACGGCCATTTACAAGCCTCATCATATAACCCAAAGGGGTCTTTCTTACATACGATGGATTCGGTTTTTTACTGTATCCACCGTGGCAATCCGAACAGCTAACCTTTACGGCATCCAGCTGTCTTATATACAGCCTGCCATCTCCCATAACATCGCTTTTTTTATGACAATCCACACACATCAGGCCTGCCCGGGCATGCACATCTTTTAAGAGATGGTGCTGGCCTATACCGAATATCCTCCTTTTGAAATAACCGTTGGGCATGATAGGTGAACGGAAGGAACTATGGTAATCCTGAGGAAACATACCAAAATAATCGCTCCCCACAAACTCGTTATTATGACAGGCAAGGCAGTTTGAATCCTTAGGGTGGGCATTAAACCTGTGTATTTTAGAAAAGCCGAATTTGCCCCTCAAAAGCCTGTCGCTTCCCTGGTATCTGCCAGAAAGCGAATACTCCATATGGCATGCAGCACACCCCTTTGCCCTGTGCGTGCCTGCGGTCGTATAGCTGTTATTCTGCAGATGACACCTTAGACATTTACGCCTAAGCAGGTCATCCACAAGGTCTTGCGGTTTTTTTATTATGGACTTTGGTTTAGGTATCTGCTTTAGCCCACTCTGTGCAAAAACACCATAGATCGGGTTCACTGTATCCTGTGCATGCCAGACAAACCGTGTTATATTAATGGCAGATGAAAGCGTGTAATGGAGTGAGTGTTTCAGCCTATCTATATCCGCACGGTGACATGAGCCGCATTGGGCATCGACAAACTCCATCGATGAGGGATTTTTTATTATGGGTTTGTGAGACTTCAAAGGCATCTTTGTATTCTTTGGCAGATGACAAACGGTGCAGCTGAAATTATGCACATCGTCTATCTTCTCTATCCTATGACAGGATGTGCAGTGGGAATAGTCTATGGAGTATGCATAGCTTACAAATAGAAATAAAAAAAGCACAACTATCTTGAACACGGTGTTCTGCCTTCCATAAACAATCTCTTCGAAACATCAAAGTTCAAATAGATTTTATCCGAATAATGCCTATGGCACAATATACAACCGTAAGCCGAGACGATCCTTTTCAAATCAGACCCGCTGAAAGCATGCTGTTTTTTAAAAGAAACACCCTGAAGCTGTTTGCCTTTGCTATCCACAAAGCTATCCAGCGGATGGTCTATGGGAAGGGATGATGACTTTGAATCAAAGAACGGTTTAAAAACGATGCTTTTACCCTTTATATCCATGTTTCCCCTGCCAAGACCCAGGGTGGTCGCATTGAAATGGCAATCCGCACATCCCCTGGCCTTAAGCTGCGTTGTATGGGGATCCCAGGAGGCATAAAACAATCTATGAAACCTCCTTATAGGTTTAATGCCGCCACCGTAAACGGTAACAAATGACTGGCACCCCGGTGCAAAAAGGGCAACCTTGCCATTTTCGTTCCACCCTAATGTCGGATGGGCAAATCGGTTAAACGAGCTAAACTCCCTATAGGCGCCCATCTCAGGCTTATGGGATAACCAATCAAACTGTCTTTTATTCTTGAATGCCGCAACATGGCAACCATAACAGGCGGGCATCCATTGAGAGTGGCAGGCCTGACAAGAAAGCTTTTTATGGATCTTCAATGTGTGGTATGGCTTATTGCTCATTAGCGTTAATTCAAACCTCTTGCCGTCCCTCTTTCTGTAAAAAAACACCCTGCCGTCTTTGGTTTTCTGCAGGTTGTATATGGGCCTGAAGTCCTTTCTCGTGTAGGCTATCTGGATGTCCTTTGATAGCGGAACCGACCCGTTGGTGTCGGCAAGCTTAAAGGCCAGATCGTTGGGTTTGCCAAACTGGGGCTTGTGGCAATCCTCACACTGTATAACCACCTGCTGCTTAAACCTCTTATGGTCATAGCCATCACCCATGATGCCGGCCTCTGTATGGCAATCTATACAATCAAGACCGGCCTTTCTGTAATGCACATCCCCTTTGAGCTTCAAATAATACCTCCCACCGCCTATAATCTGATGGGAGAACCCCCCGTTCTTATAAGGCGTTCCATATCCTGCAGATTGAAACTGCCCAAAATATGCAAGGCCTATCCTATTCGACCTGTTGTGGCACTTTAAGCAATTCCGTGAGGGTATCTTAACGGTTAAGATGGTATGGGGGGTATTCTTATTTTTAACGCCGTGGCAATCTATACACCCACCGCCCCTTATTCTGTTTTTGGGGAATATGGACTGCTTCTGGTCTATGTGGCATGCCGCACACATTTTTCTGAAGTAATCTATCTCAAATGTTCTATTGTCGCTGCTCTTTATTTGCGATATGGATGGATAACTCTCAATACCTTCGTATTTCCTGTTCAAAACGCCTATTATTCCCCTGTTCGTCTCCATAATTGAGTGGCTAACCCTATCTATAATATCGGCATGGCAGTCAAGACAGTACTTCTTTGCATTCTTAAGGCTGGCCGGATTCAACACCATGCCCCTGTGCGCCTCATCTTTTGTGGTGGCATATTTGTTGCCCCCGTGGCATTTGGCACAACCAAAAACAGAGATGGGATGGGATCTGCCCACATCCTTAATGTCGCTGTGGCAATTCAGGCATGAGTCAACCTTCGGTGCTGGCCTATTGGTGTTTCTCCTATACTCAAAAGCAACAACACCAATTATAAACAAGGCACTTATGAAAACAAAAACCCTAAACCAGGCTAATCGCAGCATAGGCAACCATCCAGATAAAAAGCAGAAGATTTAACCAAAACCTAAACCTGCATAGCCTCTTATACAAAAACAGCACAACAAAAGGGAAAAAGCCCGCAAACATAGCCAGATCCACATCAACATTAAGCTTGAGCATATTCTCAACACCCTCAAAGAACCACGGGCCGCTCAAATGCCCAACAGCCATACCAAACGGCACATCGTAAGGCATTTTAAATACAAACACAGCAAGCAGGCTCAACGCCAGCGACACAACCACAAACTCCATTCTGGCCGTAATCCTCTTTGAGTGCAAAAACAACGGATAAACCAAAAACAGGGGCAGGATAATCGCATGCCACAAAAAAAACCTCCAGTAAAAAACAGCCCCATCCTTAAAAAACACAACAGCCCATTTGAATATACGACTATCTGCCAGCATATTTTGAGAAACCAACGCCGCAGATTGGCCGTTTTGGTCAGCCTTCAGAACATAGCCGCTAAACAAAAGAAAAACAACAACCACGGCCGCTATAGCACCAAAGGAAAAATCGACATCCCTGCAGCTCTTTTTTGGATACATGTACAGCTCAACGACAACATGCAGAACAATAAACAAAAGCAACAATTGAGAGGAGAAGTAATGAAGGGACCTTAAAAATCCACCGTAAGGCAAAATATGGGTAATCCTCTGCAGGCTATCGAAGGCCTTTGCCGGGTAATACTCAAATGCAATGGGTATACCACTAACAAGGGCTATTATGAGAAAACCCTGTGCTAACCAGGCTATAAAATAGTCAATCTTCATCCTATAACGAGGTTATTATGAACGACCCTGCAAGTCAATACCTTAAGAGGCTTTCTGGCAGGACCCTTAACCCTCTCACCCTTAATATCAAATACGCTGCCGTGGCAGGGACACTCAAAGCGATTGGATGTGGGGTTGTAATTTACTATGCAACCCATATGGGTGCAATGGGCATCATACGCCTTATAACCTTTTTTGGTCTTTACAACAAACAACGGCGGGTTATCTATAAAAACAACATCCCTATCGATGCTGCTTAGCGGTATACTAATGGTTCTATCCGACGACTTAGATGCAACAAAACGATAAAAGGGGAAAGCCAAACTCGCAAGCCCCGCTGCGGCTGTGAAGCTCAAGGCTTTCCCCAGAAATTCCCTTCGTGTTTTAGCCATACACCCTTAGCAGCCCTCTATCTCTTCCTCTTCGCCTCCGGCAGTCGGTGCCTCAGCAGCTGGTGCTGCCTCCTCCTTCTTTGGTTCAGGTATCCTATTTATATCCCCTCCGGTGATATTAATCAATATCCTATTGTAATTATCCCAGGCGGCCTTGCACCACGGATTCTCCTGAACCGCCTTCTGGGCATAAAGCTTGGCGCTGTACAGATCATCCTTGTTGTAAGCCTGGGTTGACATCTCTATGTATTTCTGGCACAAAGCCTGATTCATGTTATAGTGCTCAGACTGTGAAGCCTTTGTTTTTACCATGAAACCGCCAACAATCAGGGAAACGATTATAGCTATAATAATGCCTTTAACCTTCATTCCTCCACCTCCATTTAATAGTTCAAGCTAACATAATACACATTGGGTTGGGTGCCCTTATCCTCCTGGAGCTTCCAAACCTTCTTTGCATCCCTCAACAATTTGGAAACCTTGCTATCCTTATCGTTCAAGTCGCCAAAATTTCGAGCCTCTCCAACGCAGGTTGCCACACAAGCCGGTTCAAGACCATTGCTGATTCGTGGCAGGCAGAATGTGCATTTATCAACAGCCGTTAGCTCCTCGTTATAATACCTTGCGTTATAGGGGCAGGCCTCCATGCAGGCCTTGCACCCTATACACATGGAGGGCTCCACAAGAACTATGCCGTCCTCTTCCCTTTTATAACTCGCACCTGTTGGGCAAACCTCAACACAGGGAGCATTCTCGCAGTGGTTGCAGAGTATCGGCATAAAAACCACCTTGGGGGTGCCGTCCTCCTTCTCAGACTCAATCTCCAAAACCTCAGTCCTGAACATCTCCCTGTTTAAGGGCACATTCCACTCGGCCTTGCAGGCGCTATAGCAGGCCATACACCCTATACATCTATCCTGAACAATAACCATTGCATATCTATGTTTCCTCTTTGTCTTTTCCATAAATTACCCCCTGACCCTCTTTATCTTGACGAAACCGTTATTTAACGCAGCAGAACCGCTGATCGGGTCAACACCGTCGCTGCACAGCATAGAATCGGAGACACCCTTCTTGTAAGCCACCTCAAGAAATTTAGATATATGACCAAAACCGTGGGCTATAAACAGGCAATCACGCCTTATCCTCTTTGTGGGTTTTACCTTAACCGGCCCAACCTCGACCTTGGTCTTGACATTGTAAAGCATAACCTCATCATGCTCACTCAAGCCCAAGCGCCTTGCCTCCTCCTCGTTGATCCACACCTCGTTCTCGGGGTATATCTCAGCAAGCATGCCGTTATTTTGCGTTCTTGCATGGGTATGCATAGGAACCCTTCCAAACAGCAGCCTATAGGTGCCAGGCTGCTCAGATGTCGGAGGCGGTGTGTATTTGGGAAGAGGATAATACGAATCACCTTTCTCCTTATAAAACCTATCGAGCTTTGTGGAGTAAAGCTCGATCTTACCCGTTGGCGTTTTAAACCTCAACGGCTTGCCTGCTGCCTGCGGGAACGGTTCGACGCCCTCATATACAACTACGCCCTTCTCTTTAAGCTCTTTTTGCTTATCCTTAGGCAGCTGGGAAATAACCTTCTCTATCCTTTCCTCTAAACTCTCCTTGAAGTACTCACCGCATCCCATCCTCTCTGCTATACCCTTTGCAATCTCCCAAGCCCCTTTTGTATCAAACAGAGGCTTAACTGCAGGCTCCCTTATTGCTATAAACGGATAGGCATCTTTTTGTATGTGGGGCAGATCGTATCTTTCCAGATATGTGGATTCTGGGAGCACAACATCGGCAAACATGCTTATATCGTTGGGTATTATGTCTATATCAACGATTAGATCCAGCTTTGGCAAAACCTCATCAACCAACCTATTCATGCCTATGGCCGTTGAGCCTATGGGGTTTGTGCCATACAACAACCACGCCTTGATGGGGTATGGCTTACCGCTTAATGTGGCCTCTATTATGCCGTTTTCCCTGCCCAACGACTTGGGAGCAAGCGGAAAGAGGCTTCCAGCACCGTCTGCCCTTTCAACCGTTGGTCTTGGCGGTTCATCCTCCTTTGGAGGCCTGAATTCAACCTCCCTTATATCGCAGTCACTCCTGTTGTAATTGGCTATTATGTATTTGTACTTGCTCCTTTCCCAGATTCCACCAGGCACACCCCAATTACCAGCCAAAGCGTTGAGTATGGCTATTCCCCTTGAGGTCTGGGTATCGTTTCCGTATCTTGAGAATCTCCTTGGCGGCACTGCCAATACATGGGGCATATTCTCGGCATATTCCCAGGCAATAGCCTGGATGGTTTTTGCATCTATTCCGGTCTCAGAGGATGCCCACTCAGGTGTATACTGCTTTATGAATTCAGACAGCTGACCAAAGCCATAGCAATACTTCTCAACAAAATCTAAATTCACCAGATTATCCCTGATCAACACATGGATTATACCCAATATCAAGGCAAGATCCGTTCCGGGTTTTAGGGGCAACCATCTATAGGCCTTGGATGCCGTCTCAGAGAAGCGTGGATCCACATAAACAAGCTTTGCCCCCCGTGCTATGGCCTCTGTGGCATCCTCAGCCTCCCTTACCTGAAGGGAGCCTAAAAGGTTTCTTCCAAAAGAGATGATGTATTTTGAGTTCTTAAGGTCAAATGTGGAATGACCCGATACACCCGTGCCGTATGTCAAAACCCAGCCAACCTCCCTTGAGCCCATGCATTGGGAGTAGGCGGGTATTACGACATTGGGCGTGCCCAAGGCGTGAGATAGGATAATGAACGGCTCCTCACCCGTGCCGTGCAAGAAGCTAACCAGGCTTTGGGGTCCGTATTTCTCCTTTATGGTCTTTAGCTTCTCTGCTATGTAATCAAAAGCCTCATCCCACGAGGCCTTTTTAAACTTCCCTTCTCCCCTCTTTCCCGTTCTGATTAAGGGATATTTCAGCCTGTTCGGGTCATACAAAGAAAAGATACCCGAATTGCCCTTTGCGCACAGATGCCCCCTGTTGTTGGGGTTATAAGGATTACCCTCTAACTTATGAACAACGCCGTTTCGAGTGTGAGCTATCACGCCGCAGTTCCAAAAGCACATCTCGCAGAAGGTAAAGCTCGTCTTACCCTTGTCGTATTTGAGCATCTTCTTGTTGTATGCATCGATCTTGGAGTTGGCCTTCGAGCCTTTGGGCATACCGCCTATGGTCGCAGCTACAGCTGCGGTTGTCAGTGATGTCTTTATAAAAGCCCTTCTTGATATATTTTTAGCCATGTTCTTCCTCCTCTAAGCGGAGAATACGACTTCCAAGTGTATACATTAAACCTAAAACCCCTATAGAACATATAAAGAGGCTTATCTCCGAAATCGACGGTGCATAGTGGAGTATCTCAGGCTTGGGGAAATAGACGCCATTCACAGGCACAACCTGCCCGGCGATTATGGAGTCATACCTCATAAAGAATATGCCCACTATGGCAGAAAACGCACTAATAAGCGATAGAACGGTTGATCTGAAGCGGCTAAACAGAAGCAGGATAAATGGTATCAAAATACCCATAATAACCTCAAAGAACCAGAAGTTAAAGGCCAGCGACCCTGCAACCAGCTCCCTTGCCGCCTCATAGGTCATGGGCTGTCTTCCATAGAGGAGGCCCACCGTTCTCCAGACCTTTGCAAACGCTATGGCCAGTATCACTATAAATAGCGTCTTTGAAAAAACCTCAAGCGTCTGCTGATATTTCTCATCAGATAAATCACCTCTGTTTACAAACAGGATAATCAAACCCACCGCTGCACCCAATCCAATGGCCGACAGTATAAAGAACAGCGGTATGAAAGGCCCATGCCAGAACGGCCTTGCAATGTTGGCAGAAAAAACAAAACCCATATTGCTATAGGCGCTTATACCCACGATAAACCCTAAAATGCTTGCTATGAATGTGTATTTCTCCTTATTGGCAATAAGCAGAAGCACCTCTATTATCAATATGGGCAGCTCCATTGCATACAAAACAGACATCCACCATATAGGAGATGTCCAGTGAAACGGCACTATGTTGACAACGAATCTCAAGATCTGCAGCCTGTATGGGCCACCCAGATCCCAAAATATGATGAAGAAACCGGCGATTAGTGAGCTTAAGGCTGTCCACATAATCTTTCTGGATAGAACATGAAACCTCTCAAACTTAAATAGATGACCAAAAGCCGCCAAAAGGCTCAATCCTGTGGTTATACCCACAAAGAATGAATAGCCTATTATCAGAAGACCCCACGAGATCTCCCTGCTTACGCCATAGCTGGCCTCCTGACCCTTAAAATAGACACTGGCCATCCCAATGAAACCTATGGCAAAAAGCACGGCATAGAATATGGGCCACTTACCCAAATGAAAACCCTCTTTTTTTAAGATTCCCTCCGACATAGTTCCCCCTCTTTTATATCGTTTATAAGATCAAGGGTGATACGAAGCAGTTTACCATAAATCTTGCTCCTTTGCTCAACGCAGCTATAAAGCCTGCCTATCCAGTCGGTATGCTTGTTAATCATAAAGCAGGCCTCATCAACCATACCTTCATCCAAAAGCCGACAGATAAAGGCGATCTGCAATGAAACATGGTCTGCAGGCATCTTGAACTCATCTTCATTAAAATCAAAGCCGCATGATCTATAAAAATCCTTCAGCTCAATCGCAACATCACCCATCAGGCGCCCCTTTTGCCACCAAGATTCATAAGGGACACACTGGATACTCTCCCTGTTTACATCAAACAGGGCTATGTAATGGGCCTGCAGATCCTCCAAACTCAAACCTTCCAACAACCCTTCCACCTCTTCTGTGGAAATGTTCACCAACCCAAACAGATTCTTCAAATCCTGCCTGATATCCTCATCAGGATAAAAAAGCAGATCGGCACACAGGCCCAACGCCACCGATAGCCCTTTTACATCTAAAGAAAAAGCCCTTCTTCCAGCCAAGAAAGAAGGGCTTGTGTTCGGTCTATCCATACCCGCTTACTTTACACCCTTGCCCATACCTTTTGGTGCACCCTTCTCTATAGGCTCACCGGCCTTCTTCCAGGCCAAGAATCCACCCTTCAGGTTATAGGCCTTGTATCCCAGCTGAACCATGTCGTATGTGGAGATTGAGCCCCTTCCACCGGTCTTGCAGTAAACTATGTATGTCTTTGTCTTGTCGGGGAACCACTTCAAGGCCTTAAAATCCAACAATCCCCTGGGTGCCCAAACAGCTCCAGGAACATGCCCCGCCTTATACTCTGGCAGGCTCCTGACATCAACAAAGATAGCACCTTTCATGTTGGCTGCCTCTTGAACGCTGACCTGCTGGATATGCTGCTTGGCAATCTCCATCTTCCTCTTTGAAACAGGGGTTCCAGCTTGAGCGTTATAGCCACCAAAAGCTATAACCACCGCCATTGCCACGGAAGCATAAAACTTTTTCATAACACCACCTCCTTACAGGTTTAGTTTTCAGGGTGATTTTATATCTAAACTATGGTTTTGTATGTGATTTACATCACAGGAGGGTCAGTTGGAGTCGCAATAGTACTCCAACTTCTTCAAATCCTTTAAAACTATCTGCCTTTGGTGTATATCCAATATACCGTTTTTTCTGAGCTCTGAGAGCACCCTGCAGACCGTCTCCCTGCACACGCCGCTTAGGGATGCAATCTCATTCTGGGTTAACGGTATGATATTGCCGTCCTTATCGCTGAGGATGTAATTCTCATCCATCAAAACCTCATAGATCCTCTTCTTTGCATTACCCAGGGCGACCCTGTGGAGTATGTTGGCCTTTGCAGAAAGCCTCTCGGATACATGGTGGAGTATCCTGGGGTATAGTTCGGGATATTTCTTTAAAATCGACTCCATATCCCTGCGGTTTATGTAATACACCGTCGATCTGTCCACCGACTTGATGTTAGAAACGGCCCTTCCCAAGACATATGCGGCAAGGCAGAACGGCTCCTTTGGTCTTATATACCACAAGGTCAACTTCTTGCCGCTTTCATCATCCCTGTAAACCTCTATCTTGCCGCTCTTTAGTATCATAAACCTATCAACAATATCGCCTTCAAGATAAACTATCTCGTTCTTTGAGTAATGTTTTATTCTAACCCGCTTCTCTATATCTTCTATCTGCTTAAAATTGTTGAATATATCTATCTCTTTTAAAAAAGCTCCTATTTCACCCATCTTACCCCCTTAGGGTGTAATTATACAAAGCAATAGAATTTCTTCAAACAGAAATCAACCGATCTTGATCAATATAACGCCCAAGACAACCAAAAGCGTGGCAAAGAACCTCAAAGAGCCATAGGGCTCCTTGAGTATGAATATACCCATCAAGACCCCAAATAGTGAACTTATCTGTCTTGCGCCAGCCGTTGCAGATACACAGGCAAGCTGCATAGCATACCTATAGCTTAAAAACGATAGGGTCAAAAACACACCGCCTGCAATAACCAAACCCATTGATCTGGATACGCAGTAAAACACCTCTTTTCTTAAAATCCGATTACGGAGTATGTTTAGGCTCATATAGATAAACATAAACACCACAACCCAGTATGTATAGATAAAAAACTCCTTTTTGCCCACACCGATCTTATCCACAACAGCGCCGAATGAATATATAAACCCGGCAAAGGCGGCATAGCGAATGTGTTTCTTCTTTAGATCGATCTTTTTAAACCTCAACTGGCTCAAAGGCACATTCAACTGCAACAGGTATGTCCCAACCAAGGCTAAGGCTATCCCTGTAAATGTAATCACAGTAATCTTTTCGCCTATCAAGACATATGCAAGAAACGGTATATACAAAGGGGCGGTAATACTCAGCGGATAAACAACAGAAAGATCGCCCTCTGCCATAGCATAGGCCTTACCCGTATATACCTGATAGAGCGTAAAGAAAATGGCGGCCAGGGCTGCAAGTATAAGCGTTTTTGAGCTTAAATTATGAAAGATTGCACCCCCACCAAACAACAATGAATATGCAGACATTACGATTATGGAGAAGGCAAACATGCTCCAGAGGTATATAATTTTAAGTTTGCTGCGTTTATAGAGGAAGTTGTATGAGGCGTGCATAAGGGCTGAGAATATAACAAAACTTAGAGCAACAAAACTCATCCTTAGTCCTTTAACTATTGCTTAGGTTGGATTATACAAAGATTTAGTTGCAATTGCAACTTATTAGCAGATATGGCCGTTTTTTATCTTCTCAAAAACAGCCAAAACCTGAGCCTTTGTCCTTTCTATGCCGTCTGAGTTGTCTATAACAATATCTGCCAATCTCTTCTTCTCATCCACAGGCATCTGAAGCCTTATCCTCTTTAGGGCCTCTTCCTTGGATAAGCCGTTGCGCTGCATGAGGCGCTTAAGCTGGGTATCCTCATCAGCCCAGACAACGATCACACAATCAAACAGCGAGGCCAAGTTTTTCTCAAACAACAGCGGCACATCATATATAACTATGGCATTTTTATCCCTTTTTTCTATCTCATCGAGTAATTCCTTTCTCTTCTTTTCAATCTGGGGATGAACAATGCCCTCAAGGAGTCTTAGTTTTTCTCTATCCTTAAGAACAATTCGGCCAAGTTTTTTTCTGTCTATATTACCCTCCTCATCCAGCACGCCATCGCCAAATGCCTTGATTATTTCAAAATAGGCCTTCTCGCCCTTGGCATAAACACCATGGGCAAGCTCATCGGCATCAATTACATAACAACCAAGCTGACCAAACATAGCACCTACAAAGGATTTACCCGTGGCAATAGAGCCCGTTAACCCTATAAACTTCACAACAACCCCTCCAACGGACAACCGCTGCAGTCTGGTCTGGTTTTGCAGAACTCCTTGGCGTTGCGCACAATCAATGCGTGATACTCCTTAAACAGCCCAACATCGCAAGGCAAATTCTCCATAAAGATCCTCTGTATCTGGTCATATTCTGCCTCATGGGCAATGCCGTGTCTTTTTAGCAACCTCTTTGTATAGGCATCAACCACAAATATAGGCCTATCAAAGACATAAAGCAGTATAGAGTCGGCCGTCTCCTTGCCGATACCCTTAACCGACAAAAGCATCTTTCTAAGCCTGGCCGTATCAAGCCTATTTAGTCCATCAAAACCACCGTGCTGACAAAAGAAGGCGGCTATGTTTTTCAGATAGGAGGCCTTCTGGTTGAAGAAACCCGCAGGCTTTATGTTCTCCTTCAACACATCAATGTCTGCACTGTTTATACCATCCAACGAGCAGAGATTAGACCTTTTTAGGTTTTCTATGGCCCTTTCAACATTACGCCATGCGGTATTCTGGGTCAAAACGGCACCTATAACGATCTCATCCTTGGTATCTGCAGGCCACCAGTTCTGATTCGAATACCTATCCAAGAGCCTATGAAAAATATCAATCAACACACCCCTCACAACCCCAATTATACAAAAAACCTCTATACCTTAAAGGCCTTTTTGTGTATACTGCATACGGGGTATAAAGATGAACTTTCACAGCAGATCAATTGTCCATTTAGATAACCTTCACCACAACTTTCAAAAGATAAGCGAATTTGTGGGCAAAAACACAAGCATAATACCCGTGATAAAGGCTGATGCTTACGGACACGGCATCATCAGGATAGCAAAGGAGCTATCGATCTATCCCAATGTGGCCTATTTAGGCATAGCCCACATAAAAGAAGGCGCTATGCTAAGAAAGAGGGGCATAAAGAAACCCATATTAGCCATGAGCTGTCTGGATTCCTTCGATATAAACACGATGCTTGAGTTCAACATAACGCCCGTGGCCCACAACATCTTCCTCTTAGAAAGGCTCATAGAGCATGCAAAAAACAACTCCATAACCATAAAACTCCATCTGAAGTTTGATACGGGTATGGCCAGGCTTGGCATAAGGGAGGAGGAGGTTCAAAAGGCCATAGAGCTGTGCAGGAAAAACTCAAAATACCTAAAGATAGACGGATTGATGTCGCACTTCAGCGACTCAGAATCAGACGCAGACTGGACAAGGCTCCAGCTAAAAAGGTTCAAAGACATAGTATCGCTATTCAACGATTATGGCATATATCCAAGACTCACCCACATAGCCAACTCAGGGGCTATACTATCATCAAAGGAGACACATCTAAACTGCGTAAGGCCGGGTCTTGCCATGTATGGGTATGCACCATCGGAGCCGTTGAAAAAAATTATTGACCTAAAGCCTGTTTTAGAGATACAATCACAACTGATTAACATACACATTCTTAAGAAGGGTGAAGGGATAAGCTATTCGAGAACCTTTGTGGCAGAAAAGGATATGAGGGTGGGCGTGGTGGCGTTTGGCTATGCAGACGGACTCCCCCGCACTATATCCAATAGGTTTAGATGCCTGGTAAATGGGCAGTTTTCAAGATCCATAGGGACTATTTGTATGGATATGTTTATGTGTGATTTAAGCGATATAGACGCTAAGGTCTCAGACGATGTGGTAATATTGGGCCAGCAGAACGGGCTCAGCATAACGGCAGACGAGCTTGCTAAAAAGGCAGGCACCATAGCGTATGAGATATTGACAAATATTGGCAAAAGCATAAGGGTAAAGAGGGTCTATAAACAGTGATGGAGATGATTGCCGCTATTGGCAGGTTTACCATAGACCTCATACGGGAGATGGGCGGTGTGTTCATCCTCTTTGTATCCACCATAAAATCGCTATTTGAGAAACCGAGACTCCATTTAACAGCAGAGCAGATGTATTTTATAGGCGTAAAATCCACCCTCATTGTGGCACTAACCTCGATGTTTGTCGGCATGGTCGAGGTTTTGCAGATCTATCACGGATTCCACAAATTCGGGGCAGAGAGCATGATAGGATACACCGTTGCCGTCTCGCTGGGCAGGGAGCTATCACCCGTTTTAACGGCATTGATGATCGTTGCAAGGAATGTGTCGGCTATGGCAGCAGAGCTTGGCACCATGAGGGTGACACAGCAGATAGACGCCTTAGAGGTCATGGCTGTAAACCCCATAAACTTCCTTGTGGCGCCGAGGGTTATAGCAACAACGGTTATGCTGCCAGCCCTGGTAAGCCTATCAAACGCCATAGGAAACATAGGCGGATACATAGTGGGCATTAACATATTGGGGCTAAACCCCACAACATACACAAAGAACATACAAATTTACATAGAAACAACGGATCTAACATACGGATTGATTAAGGCCGCCGTGTTCGGTCTAATTATATCGCTCATCGGTTGTTATATGGGGCTTGAGACCAGGGGCGGCTCAAAGGGTGTGGGTATATCGACAACAAAGGCCGTGGTGGCAGCAAGTATTTCTGTCCTTGTGGCCGATTACTTCTTAACGGCGTTCCTGTTTTAGTTATGATAAGGGCTGAGAATCTGACAAAGAGCTTTGGCACCCAACGGGTGCTTGATGGCCTAAACCTGACCATAGAGAGGGGCAAGATAACGGTTATCATAGGCAAAAGCGGAGCAGGCAAAAGCGTGCTTTTAAAACACCTGATAGGGCTTTTAAGGCCCGATGAAGGCAAAATCATGTTTGAGGATAAAGATATAACAAAACTATCCGAAAGGGAATTAAAGGCTGTCAGGTTGAATTTCGGTGTCCTGTTTCAGGATGCGGCACTGTTTGATTCCTTAAATGTTTTTGAAAATGTTGCTTTTCCCGTTATTGAGCATAAACTTATAAGGGGAAAGAAGCAGTTAAAAGAGGCTGTAAAGGAGACATTGAGGCTGGTAAATTTAGAAAACATAGAGCATAAGATACCATCTGAACTATCTGGAGGTATGAGAAAGAGGGTGGGGCTTGCAAGGGCTATCATAACCAAACCCAAGGTCATATTCTTCGATGAGCCCACAACAGGCCTGGACCCCATCACATCCATGGCGATAGCAAAACTGATAAAGCAGATGCAGCAGAAACTATCGACCACCTGTTTTATAATCAGCCACGACCTCTCTTTAACATTCAAGATAGCCGACAGGATAGGCTTTCTGCATGAGGGTAAAATTATGGAATTTGGAGACAAACAAACGATCATAAACTCAAAAAACCCCGTGGTAAGGGAATTTCTGGAAAGTTATTTCACAGGAGAAGAAGATGGGTAATAGAAAAGCAGAGGTTATTGTTGGTCTGTTTATATTGTTGGTTTTGGGTGTTCTGACTTGGCTTACAACACAGATGGGCAAACTAAACCTAAACAAGAAACCCACATACACCATCTATGCAACCTTCAGGGATGTATCGGGTCTGGATCTAAACACCAAGGTCAAGGTGGCGGGCGTTGATGTCGGATACATAAAAAACATAGGGCTAAAGGACGGCAAGGCCGTCGTGGTCTTAAGTATTTACAAGCAATACAAAATACCCAAAGACTCAATAGCCATAATAAAGAGCAAGAGTCTATTGGGTGAGAAATACCTGCAGATAAAATTCGGAAACTCCAGTCAATACCTATCAAACGGCGATTACATAGCAAGCACTGTATCACCAACAGATTTAGGGACGCTCATTACAAACATAAACAAGGTATTCAACAACCAGAACAGGCAAAACATCGCCGAAGCATTAAAAGAAATCAGGGTCTTATCACAGCATCTAAACGAATTGGTCGATGAGAATAGAAACGCCATAAAATCGGCCATAGATAACTTCAACACATCGATGGAGACCTTAGCCCAGATATTGAAGGAAAACAGGCAGGATGTAAGGCTGGCTATAGAGAATGCAAAACAGGCGATGAACAAGCTCAACGAGACGCTTGAGAATGTTTACCTCTTAAGCGCCAACCTAAGGCAGGGCAAGGGCAGTTTGGGCAAGCTACTTGTGGATGATGACCTATATAACAACATAGACAACGCCTCACGATACATAGAAAGCATCACCAAAAAGATAGACAGCGGCAAGGGCACCCTGGGCAAACTCGTAAACGATGAGGATGTTTACAATAACCTCAACGACACACTCAAAAGCATAAAGACATACCTAACAAGGGGCGACCAGATAGCCCTGAATATATACGCAGCCAACGAGGCAAATTTCAGGGATTCATACAGCAAGGGTTATGTGTATGCAGACATATACACAATGCCGGATAAGTTTTACAGGGTGGGTGTCGTGTCTGAGAAGGATTACAAAAACACAACAGACCCATCCCACGACGACACAAAAGCCAGATTTATCGCAATGATCGGAAAGCGCTATTACAACATCGTTTTAAGGGGCGGCATAATGGAATCCACCTTCGGATTTGGGGCGGATTACTACATGTTAAACGATCAGCTCAAGGCAAGCTTAGATGTCTTTGACTTCAACCATACAAACGACATAAGGGACAAAAGGGCCCATCTGAAACTCCAGCTAACATACAGGCTCTTAAGGCACTTTGACCTATTTGGAGGGGTTGATGAGATACTCAACTCCAAAACCCGTTCGGCCTTTGCGGGTATCGGCGTTGAGTTTTCAAGCGACGATGCCAAATACCTCATATCGAAGGCACCATCCATATCGCCTAAATAAACTCAAGGGGGCGGTTGTTTGATATAGCCCCGCAGCGATAGGCATAATCAAAAAAAACCTCTATGGCTTTCCTCTTCTCCTGTGTCAAATCATAGGATAGGTTTGATGTTAGGTATTCAAAGCATCCCTTCTCATCAATGAGGTGAGAAAACTCAGAGCAGATGGTTTTTGTTAGCTTTTTGCCCACCTCCTTGGACAGATAGAACTTTTCCTTGATTTTATCATCTAACTCTTTGTTTGTGATCCACACGGCAAAGACAAACGGCAACTGGGTAAAATCAAACCATTCCACAGCCAGATCCAAAACACCCTCCTGGGTGTTTTTTAACCTTTCTAATGCCCTATCACCGATCACCAACTCACAGTCGGCATCACCGTCATAGACATAATCCACGCTTAGGTTGTATTTAAACCTAAAAAGCACCTTTATTAGAGCGACTGAGGTTTTGGAGTTTCTATCAAGCTTAACACGCCTTATCCGGTTTATCGGTTTCTTTAAAAACATAACAACGCTTTTGACCCGTTTATCTGTCGATATACAGCCATCGGATAGTATTCTATATTTTTCGGAGTTTACATATTCCACAACAGACACATTGCTTATATCGACGGCTCCACTAAACAGAAGCCGAGCGCACTGGCTCGGCACCGCAGATATAAATTCAAAATCGTTTTCTATGATACCCTTCTTTAGGGCATAATAGAGGGGAACGGCGTTTAGGAATTCAACTAAGGCTACCTTCATACCCTTCTTGGAACCTTCTTAAGCCATCCTTGCGGGGCTTCTATCTTGCCGGTTTGGATACCTGTATAGTATTCGTATATCCTCTTTGTGTAGTTACCAACCTCGTTATTGCCCACGATTATCGATGTGCCATCCTCAAATACATACTCACCAACAGGCGAAACAACAGCCGCCGTTCCAAATCCGCCCGCCTCAACTATAGCACCGCTCTTTACACCCTCAACAAACTCATCTATTCTAACCCTTTCCTGCTTCACATCTATGCCCATTCTGCCAGAGAGTTCCATAACGCTCTCAGAGGTTATGGAGCGCAAGATCGTGTCGGTAAACTCGGGTATAACGACCGTGCCGTCTGATGTTATGTGGAAATGGTTCATGGCACCCGCTTCTTCTATATACTCGTTGTTTACATCCAAATACAGCACCTGACTTGCACCAAACCTCTTTGCAAACTCACCCGCCTGAAGGCTTGCGGCATAGTTGCCAGCAGCCTTAGCAGAGCCTGTGCCCCCGGGGGCGGCCCTGTGGAATCTCTTTGTTATCAAAAGTTTTATGGGTTTTGTAAAGCCCTGAGGATAATACGGTCCGCTTGGTGAGAGCATAACCATGAACTTATAGCTTACCGAAGGATGAACACCCAAGGAATCCTGTGTGGCAAAGATAAAAGGCCTTATATAGAGGGATGCACCCTCCTGCTTTGGAAACCACAACCTATCCACATCTATCAAGGCCTCTATGGCCTCTATCTGTATATCCTCATCTATCTTCGGTATGCAGAGTATCTCGGCCGATCTATTCATGCGCCTGGCGTTTTTATCTATTCTAAAGGTGTATATCTCGCCATCCTCATGCTGAAAGGCCTTTGCCCCCTCAAATATGGCCTGTCCATAGTGCAAAACAATTGCACCGGGTGGCAGCTCTACAGGGCCATACGGCACTATCCTGGGATTTTTCCACTCACCATCCTCATAGTCCATCACAAACATGTGGTCTGTCCTTAGAAGGCCAAACGGCAGGGGCTTATCTGGCACAAACTCCTCTGTTCTCCGTTGGCTTTTTGGTTTCAATTGATAATCTATCTCCATCCTCCACCTCCATTACAAATTTCTCCTATAATAGGATTTATGTGGAAAAAGTCAAAATAAAGAAAGTACCCCTTGGGATGTGGGAAGGTAAAATCCCAAGGGGCACCGAAGGTGGGCAAATGTGAGACATTGGATTGCAGCTCTATTATATAAAAATGGCATTACCAGTCAAGAATAAAAAATATTACTTGACAATCGCCTGAAAAGTGCTATTATGCATTTTGAATAAAATAAGGGGGGTTATAGTGATGATTAATGTTAGAGACTTGTTAAATAATACGGATTTAAAGGCAACACCCCAAAGGCTGGCAATCTTGGAGGAGATCCACAAGGCAGGCCATATCGATTTAGAAACCATTTACAGAAATATCAGTGAGAGATTCCCCTCTGTTTCTTTAGCAACGGTTTATAAAAACATACACACATTGCGGGATAAGGGCATAATAAAGGAATTGGCCATCAAGGGAGCCAAACCAAAATACGAGATAGCCGCCCAGAAACCGCACCACCACCTCATATGCAAGGTCTGCGGAGAGGTGATAGATGTGGAGATCGATACGAGCTTTCTAAAAGACCAGCTAAAGGATTTAAAGGATTTTGAGATATCGAATTGCGATATATACTGCTACGGCGTATGTAGCAAGTGTAAAAACAAGTCAGATTCCTAAGGCTTTTTTCAGATAATAGGCCGTATAGGTATTAAAGTTTTTGGCAACCTCAACAGGACTGCCCCAGGCGACTATTCTGCCGCCTTTATCGGCACTATCCGGACCTACATCGAGGATATAGTCTGCACTTTTCAAGATGTCGATGTTATGCTCTATAACAACGACACTGTTGCCCTCATCGACCAATCTCCTTAAGACCTCTATGAGTTTTTTGACATCGTCCATATGCAAACCAATTGATGGTTCATCCAACAGATACAGCGTATGTCCCGTCGGTGGTATGATTAAATTCTTGGCTATCTTTATCCTTTGGGCCTCACCGCCAGAAAGCGTTGTGGCCGGCTGACCAAGCTGAAGATAACCCAGGCCCACATCCCTTAAGATCGAGAGTTTTCTTTTTATTTTGGGGACATTCTCGAAGAACTCATACGCCTGATTTATTGTCATCTCCAGCACATCGTAAATGCTTCTGCCCTTATATTTCACATTGAGGGTCGCCTCGTTATAACGCCTCTCTCCACACACATCGCACTTGACATAGACATCGGGCAAAAACTGCATCTCTATCCTTATATACCCCTCACCCTTGCATTTTTCGCACCTTCCACCCTTGATATTGAAACTGAACCTTGAGGCTGTAAAACCCTGAATCCTGGCATCCTCCGTCTGGGCAAATAGCTCCCTTATATCGGTAAACACCGATGTATATGTGGCAGGATTACTCCGTGGCGTTCTGCCTATGGGTGATTGGTCGATCTTTATTATCTTATCGATGCGCTCAAGCCCATCTATACCCCTGCAAACATCGCTCTTTAGCCCCATCTTCGCCCTTGAGGCGTATTCATAGAAACAGTCAAAGATAAGCGAGCTCTTACCAGAGCCCGAAACACCGCTGACACACACAAATACACCAAGCGGCAGATCAACATCGATACCCTTTAGGTTGTGTATATTCGCCCCCTTTATCCTTAAAAAATGGAGCGGTTTTTTATAGTTCTTTCTGGGCTCTATGGTTAGTTTTCCGCTTAAATATTTACCCGTCAGGGATTTCTCGTTCTGCTTTATCTCATCCACACTGCCAGATGCAACAACCTCGCCCCCGAGCCTGCCGCTTGCAGGCCCCATATCGATCACATAGTCGGCAGATTCAATAATAGCAGGGTCATGCTCAACCACCACGACCGTATTGTCGTTATCCTTCAGGTGCTTAAGCGTCTCTATGAGTCTAAATGTATCCCTTGGGTGTAAACCTATTGAAGGCTCATCCAGCACATAGGTAATCCCGCTTAAGCTGCTGCCGGCCTGTGTGGCGAGTCGGATGCGTTGTGCTTCACCGCCAGAAAGCGTGGAGGCAGCCCTATTCAAAGAAAGATAATCCAAACCGACATCCATCAAAAACCTCAATCTAACCTCTATCTCAGATAGAACCCTTTTTGATATTTCAAGCTGCATGGGTGTCAGATGCTCTCTTAGCCCAACAAAGAAGCTATATGCCTCGGAGACCTTAAGCCTGCTAACATCCATAATGTTCTTGCCCATAATCCTAACAGACAGACTCTCTTTATTAAGCCTATCCCCCTTGCAGACAGGGCATACAACCTCCTGCATCAGGGATGTTATCTCGCTTTTTACCTTTGAGCTTTCGGTCTGGTTAAACTGCTCAAGCAATAGATTTATAACCCCTCTAAACTCCCTCCTTACGGTCTTGCCCGATGCAATCTCAAACTCCACAACCTCGTTGGATTTACCGAACAGCACGATATCCTGATGTTGCCTGGGCAGCTCCTCAAAGGGTGTGTATATGTCTATGCCAAACTGCCTGCAGGCCTCTATAAGAAACCTCTGATAGAAGTAATACTTAGGCCTCCTCCACAGCTTAACCACACCCTCCCTGATAGAGAGCGATTTATCCGGCATAACTTTATCCAGATCAAGCTGATGCTTCACACCCAAACCATAGCATTCAGGGCATGCACCCAAGGGGGAGTTAAAGGAAAAGCTCTGGGGTGTTATGGGCTTGTAATTTATGCCACAATAAGGGCAGGAGAAATGCTCAGAAAACAACTCAACATCTTCTGTTTCTATATCCTTAACGGTAAGGATACCACCCCCTATCTTTAGGGCAAGCTCCACAGCCTCTGCTATCCTGCCCCTTGAGCCTTCCCTCACCTTTATCCTGTCAACGACAAGATAGATGTCGTGTTTTTTGTTTTTATCAAGCTCTATATCCTCCTCAAGCAGTCTCTCAACCCCATCAACTAAAACCCTAACAAAACCGTCTTTTCTGAATCGCTCAAACTCGGCCTTAAAAGTCCCCTTTTTATTAATGGCAACAGGGGCAAGGATCAAAAGCTTCTTGCCGATTTTTGAGGCTATCTCATCGACTATCGTTTGTAGGTCTTGCTTTGTAATTCTTCTGCCGCACGAATAGCAATAGGCCTCACCCACATGGGCAAACAGCAACCTCATATAGTCGTAAATCTCTGTTATCGTTCCGACGGTGGAGCGAGGATTAACAGAGATACTCTTCTGGTCTATGCTTATGGCTGGCGATAAGCCCTCTATGCTTTCAACATCGGGTTTTTCTATCTTTTCTAAGAACTGCCTCGCATAGGCGCTTAAGGATTCCAAATACCTCCGCTGACTCTCCGCATATAAAACATCGAAGGCCAGTGTGGATTTGCCGCTGCCTGAGGGGCCTGTTATGACGGTTATTTTGGATTTCGGTATATCGACATCTATACCCTTAAGGTTATGAACCCTGGCTTTGCGTATCTTGATAAATTTCATTTTAGAGTTCGGAGTGTTCTTCGAAGTCTAAATCTTCCTCTGCTTTTTCGCTGTATGAATCGGAGGCGTAATAATCCTCATTATCCTGCAGATTTCTAAAGGCGGCCAACTTGCCTTCAAATTGCAGCTTAATCGTTCCCTGTGGTCCGTTTCTGTGCTTTGCTATTATTATCTCGGCTTTGCCCTTGTCGGGCGAGTTTTTATTGTAAACCTCATCCCTATAGATGAATATAACAAGATCGGCATCCTGCTCAATAGAACCCGACTCCCTCAAATCTGCAGGCGTCGGCCTTTTATCCTCCCTGCTTTCAACAGCCCTGTTGAGCTGGGAGAGCGCTATAACGGGTATCTCAAGCTCCTTGGCCAAAATCTTTAAAGACCTCGAGATCTCAGAAATCTGCTGCGTCCTGTTGGTGATCTGGCTCTGACCCTCTATAAGCTGAAGATAGTCCACAATAAGCAGGTCTATATTCTTCTCCATCTTCATCTTCCTGGCCTTGGTGCGTATGTCTATAGAGCTTAAAAGGGACGAATCATCCATGTAAATCCTTGCATACTTTAGCCTATCAAGCGTCTTTACGACCCTATCCCACTCGTCATTCTCAAAGAAACCCGTTCTTAGTTTACCCATCTCAACCCTGGACATGGACGAGATCATCCTCAAAAGGAGCTGTCTGACGGACATTTCCAACGAAAAGATGCCGACGCTTTTTTGGTAATCCAATGCAGCATTGAGGGCTATGCTCAAAGCAAACGATGTCTTACCCATGCCGGGGCGTCCTGCAACGATTATCAAATCGCCCTCTTGAAAGCCGTTTGTCATTTTATCTAAATCTATAAAACCGCTGGGGATACCCGTTATAATGCTCTTCCTTTCCTTTAGCCTTGAAAGGAACTCAAGCATATCCTCGGATGCCTCTTCGCTGGACTTATACTTGGTGGAGCGGTTGCTTACCACCTCAAACAGCCTCTTTTCTGCTATATTCAATACATCCTCAATATCCTCAGGCTCTTCATAGCACATCGTTGCAATCTCTGTGGACATGGAGATCAACTGCCTCAAAACCGACTTCTTCTTGATAATATTGGCATAGTATTCCGTATTCGCAGGAGCAGGAAGAAACTCCGTAATGCTGGTTATATAGGATGGGCCAACCTTATCTAAAAGCCCCTTTTCCTTTATGGCATTGGAAACCGTAACAAAGTCGAAGGGGACGCCGTTTGCGTAAAGCTCCTTTAAAACCCTGAAAATTATAGAATTCTTCCCATCAAAGAAATCGTCTTCACTTATTATCTCTATTACATCGGTAAATTTGGAATTATCCAGAAAGAGAGAGCACAGCAGTGCCCTCTCTGCCTCTATGGATTGAGGGTAGGCTCTTACGGCATTACTGCTCTTCATTTAGAGGAACGACTTTGACCTTAACGGTCGCCTTAATATCCCTATAGATGGCTATCTCAACCTGGTGCGTCCCCACTTCCTTTATGCCATCCTTGGGCAACCTTATGCTCTTTTTATCAAACTCAGCCTTATCCTTCAGCTGCTCGTATATCTCATTGGCCGTAACAGAACCAAAGAGCTTGCCCTTCTCTCCTGCCCTTGCTGCAACCTCTATCTCAAGACCATCCAGCGCTTCTTTCACCCTGTTTGCCTGCTCGATCTTCTTTTCAATCTTTCTAAGGATAGCCCTTCTTTTCTCCTCAACAAGCTTTAGATTGCTTTTGGTTGCAGCCAAAGCCAGACCCTTGGGTATTAGGTAATTCTTGGCATAACCGTCTTTTACGGTCTTTATATCGCCTGCATAGCCCAATTTATCCACATCTTCAAGGAGCACTATCTTCATTGCATCCCCCTTTAGCCTTTGAGTTTTCTGCTAATAGTAAACGGCATCAAAGCCATAACCCTTGCCCTCTTGATGGCCTTGGTCAACATCCTCTGGTGCTTGGCGCATGTTGCCGTGGTCTTTCTTCCTATGATTTTATACCTCTCCGTCACATACCTCGATAGCGTATCCACATCCTTGTAATCGATCTCCTCTATCTTGTTAGAGCAGAAATGGCAAACCTTCTTTTTTGGGTATCTGAAGTATCTCTTTTTCTTCTTGTTATCCGTCATCTTAAAAACCTCCAATCAACATTAAAATGGTATATCCTCATCCTCAGCAGGCATATCAACAGGAACCTGCTGGGAGCTATCTGCTCTATCCTTAAAGGACAAAAATTGAAAATTATTAAGAACTACTTCGTGTTTTGACCTCTTGTTGCCGTTTGGGTCTTCCCAGGTTCTATAACGCAATCTCCCCTCAATATAAACCAGCGACCCTTTTTTAAGGTATTCTGCTATTGTCTCTGCTTGCCTGCCAAAGGCCACCACATCCACAAAAAGGGTCTCTGTTTTCCTGTTGCCCTGCTCATCCTTACCTATCGGCGTATTTACGGCAATGCCGAAGCTTGCAACCCCCAAACCTGCAGGCGTATATCTCAATTCAGGATCCCTGGTCAGATTGCCTATGAGCATTATTTTATTCAGATTTGCCATCGTCTTCCTTCTTCTGATATGCCTTGATATCCTTCTTTAACATGTAAGTCGTTAAAAACCTCAAGACATCCTCTTTGATCCTTAAATACTCCTCGATCTTTTTGGGAACCTCGGCCTCTGATCTGTAATGAACCAGGATGTAATAACCCTGCTTGAACTTCTTGATGGGATAGGCCAAATTCCTCTTCTGCCACACCTCGTTCTTCAGAATCTCTCCGCCCTCGGCCTCGATCCTCTCCTTAACACCGTTAATAAAGGCCTTCAACTCATCCTCACCCATCGTGGGCCGAACGATGTAAAGCAACTCGTAATACCTCATCCACAACCTCCTTTTGGACTTTTGGCCTCCTGCTAAAAAGCAGAAAGCAAGGATATAGCCTTGTTATGATATACAAAAACAGCTAAAAATCAACATCTTTTAAACCGGGTGTTGACGATAAACAAAAGAAATTGCTTTTAACATTACAGGATAACAACAGCCTGGCTATCTCGTTGATCGTTGACCCCGTGGTAAAGACATCATCCACTATAACCACACGCCTATATGAGGGCGTTTTTGTTAAACCGAATGCCCCTTTAAGGTTAACCTCCCTCTCTTTGGCCGACAAACCGACCTGATGCTTGGTTCTTTTAAGCTTCCTCAAAAGGTAATAATCAACCTTTATGCCTGTGATATCAGAGAGCGCCCTGGCGATAAATACGGCTTGGTTAAAACCCCTCTTGAGGATATCCCTTCTGTGCATAGGCACAGCAAGCAAGCAATCAACACCATCAAATATGCCGCTTTGGATAATCTCTTTTTTGAAATGATAAAGCAACTCCGCCAGACGGTAATACCCCTTAAATTTTAGAAGTTCTATAACCCTCTTTACATTCTCATCTTTATAGTTAAAAAGGGAAAAACCCCTAACAAAAAACCGCTTCTTGGATAGGCAAACAGAACAGACCGCCCCCTTTGCACCTATGGGGCGTGAACAGACCTTACACCTGTTAAAATCGCTTCTTAGGCTGCATAGACAGTCATTGCAAACCAAACCGGTCGTTCTTGCCCCGCACAACAGGCATTTAGGGGCAAATACAATGTCCAGACAGCTATTTACCAGACTCGATAATCTTCCTGCAAGCAATGCAATACTTGGCCGTGGGCTTGGCCTTCATTCTCTCTATTTCTATCTCCTTGCCGCACCTTTTGCAGATGCCGTATGTGCCCTTCTCTATATCATACAAAGATTCTTCTATCTCAATGAGATGCTTTCTATCCTTCTCTATCAGATCATAGATAACCTGGCGGGAGTAAACAGCAGAAGAAAAATCCCCCTCATCGCCCTTTAGTTGAATAGAGTTGACCCTTTCAAGGTTCTCTTTGATTCTTGAGCTTATCTCCTTTTTCAGGCTCAACAGTCTGTCTTTCAATTCCTCCATTGTTGCCTTATCCATATCTTTCCTCCACTAAAAAACTGTAAGAGAATGAACAATATTTTATCTGATTTGTCAAGTGATTTTTATGCAGAAGACCAGATGCTTATTAAGGGAAGCTTATTTTAAAAATGAACTGAAAAGTTAGGTAAAAATAACCTTCAGCAAAAAACTTTATTCTAACCAAACAATTCACTCAGGGGGTTTTGAGCAGCTTGCCTTCCAATTCAGCTGGGATTGAGACTTTTAAGCCGTTTTTCTGTTTTTCGTAATAGATGATATCTATATCTATTTTTTCTGCCAGCATCTCTTTGTGTTTGTATGTGATAGGCTTTAAGCTTACAGGAACATTCCCGATATAACCATCAATGCCCTTTTTCTCATCTTTGGGCATTGAAGGCCTATAATTCAAACCAAACTCCCTGGCAACCCTCTTTAATACAGCCTCCTGAAACCTCAGCCCTATAAAGGTTTTAACAACTACTAAATCTTTAACCCATTTTTTGATCATATCTTCATCAATCCGATCAATTGTTTCCTTAAAACTATCGAGCATCTTCAAAATTTTCTTTGTCGCTTCGTTTATGGAATCCGGATATCTCTCTAAATACCATTCTTCCCATTCCTGAAGCGTTTTTCCTGGGAATTCTTTTATAAGCTCACTCACCTGCCCAACGACTTTGGGCCTTGTTGCTTGAGCATTCTGGTTGGCCAAATTAAGTATCTGGGTCGCATACTTGGGAAATTCTATGTCCTCTATCTCCAACAACCTGCGTATTTCCTCAATCTCTATCTTAAGCTCCATGACTGCTCTCTACCGTGCAACCCCTGTCTCCCCAAAGGAAACACCCATATCACGGTTGCTTTCTAATTTCAAAAATCTCTCCTTCAAATCAAAGTCTAAATCTCTATCTATAGCAGCTAACCCTGCCTTGATCAGATGAGCATTAATAAATATCTTATTCTTGAGATACACATAAGCGCTTACAAGATCACCTTCAGCTATATACCCCTCATCGAACTTAAGATACACCTTTTTTTTCAATACATACTGTCTTAAATAACTTAAAGCCTCATCCAAATTTACTATTATAACCCCCCTTAGTTTTACAACAAGCCCTGTATCCAATTTCAATCTTCCATCTTTTAAAACATCGATTACTTGATACAATTTATCTTTACCAAACTTTAATTTACCCGGCTCAATTACGGGTTTTGCATCTTTTATCCTCGGCCTATAATCTACATCTTTTAGAATTATTGGATTACCCCTTTTGATAACTTCAATCCTCTTCTCAAATATAGATGCATCCTTCACTCTTAATTTTTTTTCTATAGTCTTTAAAAAATCCTTATTTATCTCATAGCCTATGGCATTCCTGCCTAATTCTAACGCCACCCTTGCCGTTGTTCCGCTTCCCAAAAAAGGATCAAGAACCGTTTCGCCAACAAAACTAAACATTTTTATCAACCGTTTAGGCAACTCATCTGGAAACATTGCTTGATGACCTACCTGTCTTGCCCCTCCAAAATACCAATGTCCAGAAAAATACTCCTTCCACTCCTCTTTGCTAAGCTTAGAGTCCTCTTTAATCTCTTTTGAGACCTTTTTACTTTTCCCGGGCTTCTTAAACACAAGTATATGTTCATAATCTATCTCTATCATACCGTTGGGAGGATAGGGATATGAACCCATAACATTCGCCCCGCCTGTCGTATTCATAGTGGTTTTCTTCTGCCACATGATAGAACCCATATAATCAAACCCAATGTCTTCGCACTGGGCAATTATCTCTGCATGGAGGGGTATAATTTTATATCTTCCGTAAACTATGGATCTTGCAAATTGATCTCCTATATTGACAATCAATCGCCTGCCTGGCTCCAACACCCTGTATGATTCTATCCAGACCCTATACAGATCTTTAAGGTACTCATGAAGGGTCTGTCCATATCCAATCTGATTGTTAACACCGTAATCCTTTATTGACCAATAAGGCGGTGATGTAATTATTAAATTTACGGATTGATCCTCTATCTCTATCATTCTGCGACTATCGCCTATTATTATCTTGACCCAATTTCTCATGTCCATTATCTATTTGTATACCATTCCATCCAACAAATCAACCACCCACCTATTCCTTGGCTATACCCAACATCCTTTTTATCTTTCTTATAAACTCCCCTGCCTTTAGGAGTTCCTCAAGTTCAAGCTCAATAGCTCTCTTTGATACTGCGCCCGTCTCCTTGCCCACAACCTCTTTGCCGTTCATAAAATAGGTCAAGGGTGTTGACATTATGTTATATCTTGTGGCAATCTCAGGATTTGAGGAGACATTTAAAACATAAAACTCTATTCCCTTATCTGAATAATCCTTCTCAACTTGCTTCATTAGCTTTTCCATCTGTCTGCAATACGGGCAGTGGTTGCTAACAAACATCAACACATATTTTCCCTTTGTTTCTGGCAATTCCTTTATGCTCTTCATAAAAAACCCTCCCAAAGATCAATTCCGCCACTATTAGCAATACCAAATTTATAGTAAATTTTACAGGATAATCTTTACATGCCTAAATAGGCCTTCTTTATGAGCGGGTCGTTTAGAATACCGTCTCTGTCTGTCTCCTTCAAAATACTCCCAAGCTCCAATATGTAAACCCTATCTGCAACCTCCGAGGCCTTATGGGCATTCTGCTCAGAAAGCAAAATGGTTAACCCTTCTTTATGCAATCTATCTATAACATCAAAAACTATATCAACAAGCTTGGGCATCAAACCCAAAGAAACCTCATCCACCATAAGCAACTTAGGCTCGCCCATCAAGGCCCTTGCCATTGCAAGCATCTGCCTTTCCCCACCAGAAAGGGTGCCTGCGGCCTGATTCAGCCTCTCTTTAAGCCTGGGGAATATCTCATAAACCCTCTTTAGCCTCTGCTTTATCAAATTCTTATCCTTCTCCTTATAAGCACCAAGCAAAAGGTTGCCATAAACACTAATCGAGGGAAAAACCCTCGCACCCTCTGGAACAAAGGATATACCCATCCTTGCTATTGCATGCGTGGCAAGGCCGTCTATCCTGTTGCCCAAAAACACAATCTCGCCTTCCTGTCTTTTTACAAAGCCCATGATGGACTTAAGAAGCGTGCTTTTGCCTGCACCATTTGCGCCGACTATAGCCACACATTCCCCCTTTTTAACCTCGATGGAAACGCCATCTAACGCCTTTATCTTGCCATAACTAACACAAAGATCCCTTATGCTAAGAATACTTCCTTCCAAGGTATGCCTCTATCACCTCTTTGTTATTAACAACATCAACAGGAGAACCCTCGGCAATCTTCTTGCCGTGGTTAATCACCATAACCCTTTTACACAGCTCCATAACTATGGGCATATTGTGCTCTATTATAATGATGCTCAAACCATCCCTATTTAAATCCACAACCAACCCTTTAAGCTCATCTATCTCTGAAAAACTCAACCCCGAAAACGACTCATCAAGCAGGATAACCGATGGATTTAAGGCCAATGCCCTTGCTATCTCAAGTCTCCTTTGAAATCCCAACGGAAGTTGAGAGGCAGGCCTATCCCTAAACTCAATCAGTCCGGTTCTTGAAAGGATTTCATCAACCCTTTCTATATTGCGCCTCTTTCTCCACCCCTGAAACATCAAAAGCGCATTGTCATAAAATTTAACACCGCATGCCACAGCCACATTCTCAAGAACCGTTAAGCTCCTAAAGGGTCTTACAACCTGAAAAGTCCTTCCGATGCCTAACCTTGCAAGCCTGTGGGGACTAAAAGAGGTTATGTCATTCCCTTTGAAAAAGATCCTCCCTTCGGAGGGTTTCAAAACCCCGCTGATTATGTTAAATAGCGTGGTCTTGCCGGCACCGTTGGGCCCAACTATACCGAATATCTCACCCTCTCTTACCGAAAAGTCTATACCGTCCAGCGCCCTTAGGCCGCCGAATTGTTTGGTTATGTTTAGGCCTTTGAGAATCTCCTTATAATCCCCCATACAATTCCCCTCTTGCCGAAAAAGCCATCCGGCTGAAACCTCATCATAAACACAAGCAACAAGCCGTAAAGCAGCATTCTGTAATCATGAATAAATCTGAAAACCTCAGGCAGTATAACCAACAAAATCGAACCGAATATAGGCCCTATGATCGTCGCCTCACCGCCAACCATAACCATGGCAAGTATTGTCACAGATACAGGGAAAGAAAAATCGGCAGCCGATATAAAGCTCATAAAACTCGCATACAAAACGCCGCTAACACCGGCTATAGCAGAACCAATGGCAAAGGATAGAAGCTTAAACCTAATCGGCGACACGGAGCTTACGCTTGCTGCAAGTTCATCATCCTTGATGGCAAAGCTTGCAAGCCCAGCCCATGAACGCTTAAACCCGTAACTGATGGCTATGGTAATAGCAACAAAGCCATACACTATCGACATAAAGGCGAAATTCGAGATCATCTCTCCCCTAAATGTGGGAAACGGTATTCCACCTATGCCCATAGCACCGCCGAAATAGTCAAAGCTATTGAATATACCCTGAACTATGAAGTTTATGCCTATTGTGGTAATGGCAAGGAAATCCTCACTAACCCTCAAGCTGGGAAGCCCCAAAAACACACCCACAAGCGTGGTTATGACAACGGCAAGAACAGCGCTTCCTGCAAAGCCAAGACCGTATTTGGTTGTCAATATAGCAAAGCTGTATGCCCCTATTGCCCAGAAAGCCGCATGTCCCAGCGATATCTGACCTGCATAACCCACAATGATGTTCAAACTCAAGGCAAGAATCATGTATATGCCAACCGTTATAGCAAGCGTTATCAGATAACCACTCATCTTTTAAAAATCCCCACTATTCCAGAAGGCTTTATGAGAAGCATAACCACCATAAAGATAAAAGCCAGCGAATCCCTCGGCAGGGGCACATTAAAAACACCGATAGAGATGGTCTCTAACAACCCTATAATCAGCGCGGCAAAGAAAGCACCCCAGATATTGCTCATACCACCCACAACAATAATGGCGAGCGATTTGTATGCCGGCACATCGCCCATCGATGGATAGACGGAGTTAAAGTAAGCACCAACAAGCAAACCGGCAAGGCCTGCAAAGGCAGAAGAGAAGGCAAAGGCAAGCATTATCATCCACCTTGAGTCTATAGAAACGCTCTCTGCCATCTCTATATCCTCAGAAACGGCTTTTAATGCCAAACCAAGACGGGTTTTTTCGGTCATAAACCATATAAAGAGTATAGACGCCACACTAACCAAAAGCACAACGGCCTGAGAATTGCTCACAACCAGGCCGCCTAAATGATGCTCACCAGAAAACATAGCAGAGGGGAAGGACTTTATATACGGTCCAAAGATCAGCCTAATCCCCTCCTCTATGCTGATAAACACACCTATACTTGCTATCAGGGATATAATCGGAGAATGGTTAAGCAGCGGTGTATAGACAAGCTCCTCTATCAAGACACCCACAACCGCCCCTGTTGCCATAGAAGCCAAAGCAGCAATCATAAAGCTATGGGTAAGCATAAACACATAAAGCCCCGCATAGGCACCAACCACATAAACACCTGCGTGCGCCACATGGATAATGCGCAAGATGCCATACACAAGGGCAAGCCCTATGGCTATTAAGGCATACACGCCGCCTATGGTAAGCCCGTTAACAATCTGCTGAAAAAACACGCTCTCCCCTCTTATAAACCGAATGAACGGGATTCACGCCCACATGATACGGTATGAAAAGATAGCTATTCTCCTTCAACAACACAAAATCGGCCTGTTTGCCTACCTCAAGCGAGCCAACCTGTTTCTCCCTTCCAAGCACATAAGCGCTATTCAGGGTTGATGCGACTATAGCCTCCCTCGGCGTAAGACCCATGCCAAGCACGGCCAGACCAATAGCAAAGGGCATGGACTCAGAATAAGAACTGCCCGGGTTAAAATCGGTGGCTAAAGCCACACCGACGCCGCTATCGATAAGCCTTCTTGCATCAGCAAACCCTTCTTTTAAGCTAAAGGCCGTTATGGGCAGAAGCGTTGCCATCGTGCCAGACCGTCTTAAGGCCTCTATACCGCTTTCTGTTATCTTTAGCAGGTGGTCGCATGAGGAGAGTTTTGTTTTTAACGAAAGCTCGCTGCATCCGATTGATGCTATCTCATCGGCATGTATTTTGGCCTTAAGCGAGTGTTTTAAGCCCGCCTCAATTATCCTTAAGGTCTCTTCGGGTGAATAAACCCCCTCCTCACAGAAGACATCGACAAACTCAGCCAGTTTATGCTCTGCAACAAAAGGTATCATCTTGTTAATCACAAGCTCCACATACTCATCTTTCTTATCCTTAAACTCCTGCGGTATTGCATGAGCCCCAATGAATGTTGCAACTATATCCATAGGGGTCTCCCTCTTTGCAAGCTCTATGGCCTTTAGCATCTTTATCTCGTTCTCAAAATCCAGACCATAGCCGCTTTTTACCTCAAGCGTCGTCGTCCCATACTCAAAGAATGTTCTAATCCTCTTTTTCAGCTCATCTTTAAGCTGCTCAACAGTTGCAGACCTGAGTCTCTTTACGGTATTTAGTATTCCACCCCCAGCCTTTAGTATCTCCATATAGCTTTTGCCAGACAGCCTCATGTCAAACTCTTTTTCCCTTGTTCCAACAAACAGAGCATGGGTGTGGGGGTCAACAAAACCGGGCAATACTGCCTTAAAGCTTGCATCCACTATGCTTTTTGCATCCCTGTGCTTTTTCAATAAATCATCCGTTTTGCCCATATCAACAATAATTCCATCTTTAACGGCTATGGCGCCGTCCTCGATATGGGCAAGCTCATCCATCCTCTTTAAGGTCTTTGGTTTACCATCATCTATGGGAGTAAAGATATTCCCCCTTATAAGCAGAAGGTCAACCATTTTACCTTTTCAACCTCTCTTTTACTATATCGTTTATAAGTTCATCGTCGGCCTCCTGTGGCAATGTTATGGCGCCGTTCTTTGTTGCATTCCACTCAGCCGACACCTCTATCGCATGGGGATTCCTTGCCCAGGCCCTCCTTGAGACACCGACCATGACATCCCAGTCAAGAGCCCTTTCTATAATCCTATCCACACGCTCAGAACCGTCCAAAACAAGCCCAAAGCCGCCGTTTATAGCCTTGCCTATACCCACACCGCCACCGTTTGAAAGCACCACCATGCTCATACCACGCGCAGCATTGCCTGCAAAGCAGTGAACAGCCATATCGGCCATGATGTTGCTGCCATCCTTGATGTTTGCCGTCTCCCTGAACGGAGAATCGGTGCCGCCTGTGTCGTGGTGATCCCTTCCAAGCATCACAGGGCCTATCTCGCCCTTCCTTATCATCTCGTTGAATTTAAGCGCTATCTTTACACGGGTCGGTGCATCGGCATAGAGAATCCTTGCCTCAGTCCCCACAACGAGCTTGTTCTGCTCGGCATTGACAATCCAATGGTGATTGTCTCTATCCTGCATCCTCCTTGTCGGGTCTATGATCTCTGCTGCTGCCTTGTCGGTCTTTATCAAGTCCTCATGCCTGTGGGATAGGCAAACCCACCTGAAAGGCCCATAACCGTAGTCAAAGTAAAGCGGCCCCATGATGTCCTCAACATACGATGGGAAGATGAAGCCCTCATCGGTTGTTTCACCGTTTTTAGCCACCTCTTTAACCCCCGCATCGTAGACGGCCTTTAGGAAGCTATTGCCGTAATCCCAGAAGTAGCCACCCCTAGCGTGGAGTATCTTTATCAGTTCAAAGTGCTTCCTTAAGGACTTGTTCACATACTCAACAAACAGTTCGTGGTTCTCCTTAATCATCCTGCGTGCCTCATCCAGGCTCAAACCCTGAGGAATGTATCCACCATCGTATGGCACATGGCATGATGTCTGATCGCTTATAAGCTCGGGCTTTATGTTGTTTTCAACCATGTACTCAAGCAGATCCACCACATTGCCGTGATAGGCAATCGAGACGGGTTTTTTGGCCTCTAAATACTCACCCGCTATATCAAAAGCATCTTTCAAGCTATCCGTAACCTTGCTCACCCATCCCTGGTTTTTTCTGGTCTCTATCCTTGAATAGTCCACCTCGGCTATTATTCCAACGCCGCCTGCAATCTCTATCGCCTTGGCCTGTGCGCCACTCATACCGCCAAGACCTGAGCTTACAAACAGATGCCCCCTCAAGTCCTGATCCCATGGAACACCCAAAAACAGCCTCGCGGCGTTCAAAATCGTAATGTATGTGCCGTGAACTATGCCCTGAGGGCCTATATACATCCAGCCTCCTGCTGTCATCTGACCGTAATTTGCAACACCAAGCTGTGCGGCTATATGCCAACCATCGGGGTTGTCGAACATACCGACCATCATGGAGTTTGTGTTTATCACCCTTGGCGCTTCCTTGTGAGAGGGAAAAAGACCCAACGGATGGCCGCTCATCACAACAAGCGTCTGATCGTCCCTCATAACCTGTAGGTATTTCTTAACCAGATTATACTGCATCCAGTTTTGAAACACCTGACCGGTCTCGCCATAGGTGACAAGCTCATAAGGATACAGCGCAATATCAAAATCAAGATTGTTATCTATCATAACCTGAAAAGCCTTGCCTTCCAGTGTATTGCCTTCATATTCATCAATGGGCTTTCCCCAAATCCTGCCGTAAGGCCTGTATCTGTATCCGTAAATCCTCCCTCTTGTTATCAACTCATCCAAAAACTCACCTGCTATCTTATCGTGCAGATGCTTCGGTATATACCTCAATGCGTTTTTTAAGGCCAGCTTTGTCTGATACTCGTTCAGATTGTAAAGCCTTGCAGGTGCCCTCCTTATGCCCTCAACAAACTCAGGGTATTCCGGTAATTCATCGGGCAGTGAAACCTTGAAAATCTCCATCGCATCCTCCTCTTTTACTTTCAAAGAGGGGGCAAGCCCCCCTCGCTTTAAGGTGTTATTACATCTTCTTTATCGACAACACCGAAATAGGTAAACTTGCCATTTTCAACCTTCTGCAGAACAACGGGCTTTATGACCTCACCCTTGGCTGTAAAACCGTGTATGTTGCCCGTAACGCCGTTGAAGTCCTTTATCGAGGCAAGAGCCTTCCTGATTTTGGCCGAGTCTGTGCTGCCTGCCCTCTTTATAGCCTCAGCAAGGATATAGACAGCATCAAAGCTCGATGCACCAACCATATCCGGCTCCATTTTAAACTGCTTTCTATACTGGCTTATAAACCATTTTACGATAGGCCTTTTCGAATCCCTGTTTAGGTCTGTTGTAATGATTGTTCCATCTGCTGAGCTTCCTGCGATCTTTAAGAACATCGGCGAGTCAAATCCCTCCTGACCAAAGAGCTGTGCTTTAATACCCAACTGCTTTGCCTGCTTAACGGTTAAAGCGCCTTCGGAGTAATAACCCGTGCAGTATATAAGGTCTGGGTTTAGTTCTTTGATCTTTGTCAAATAAGGCGTCATATCCTTCTCGCCCAAGGCAAAGCTCAAGTTTGCAACGATCTTGGCTCCGTTTTTCTTTGCCTCATTGACAAAACCCTCAGAAAGGGCCTTGCCGAAATCGTTATCCATTGTCAAAACGGCAATCCTTTTGGCATGCAACATCGTCGTTGCCACATAACCGCCAGCTCTGCCTTCCACTTTGGCCAAAAAACCCACCCTGAAGACATAGTTGCCGGCCTTTGTTATGTCTGGATGGGTGGCATAAGCAACGACAAAGGGAATCCTGAAGCGCTGATAGATCGGCGCTGCAGCCCTTGTTGGGGTGGAGTATGAACCGCTAACCACACCCACAACCCTATCCTGCTGTATGAGCTTTCTTGCTATAGCCACAGCTTGCTGGGAGCTCACACCATCATCGTAAACAACCAATTTGACCTTCTTGCCCAAGATACCGCCGTTTGAGTTGATCTTCTGAACTGCAAGCATAGCCCCGTGTTTGGCTGAAGCTCCATCAGCTGCAGCAAATCCCGTCAAAGGCGCAAAGAAGCCTATCTTTATAACGCCCCCCGCAAAAGAAACGGCAGATGTTAAAAATACCAAAACAACCCCCAAAACAAACCCCTTCAGCCTCATGGCCACCTCCTAAACCTTAAAAAAATCGTTAGAGACAACCCCATCCACCAACCTGAACACTATGTATGCTGCAAGCTTTGATGTTGCATTATCCCTATCTAAAACGGGCGAAACCTCAGCTATATCGAAGCTAACGACCTTACCGCTTTTTAAAACAACATAGAACAGGGACAGAAACTCATCAACAAACAAACCAAAGGGCGTTGGCGCACTGACGCCTGGTGCTATACTCTGCGCAAAGACATCGCTGCAGATGGTCAAATGGACATGCTTTTTATCCTTCAAAAAATCGCTCAACTGCTTAATAGCCGCCTTCGAGTTGAACCTTATCATGTCTATATCGATCCAGCTAACCCCCAAGGCCTTTGCCCTCTCAAATAGCTCTATGGTATTTGCAGCCCTCTGTATGCCCACACACATATAGTCAAACCTAAACCCATCCCTGCTATAGAGCCTCTCAAGCTGCCTAAACGGTGTTCCGCTTGTTGCCACATTCTCTTCCCTTAAATCAAAATGGGCATCAAAGTTCACAACAGCCACAGGCTCACCCAAACCGTCATAGACCCCCTTAACACTGCCAAAGGCAACCTCATGGCCACCACCCAAAACTATAGGAAATAGTCCTTTTTTTACTATCTCTGCTATAGCAGATGAGAGCCTTTCTTGTGCATCTTCCAAATTACCCTCTACCTCAATATCACCAACATCATACAGGGCAACATTGCCGAAATGCCATGCAAGCGAGGATAACTGACCCCTTATGGCAGAAGGCCCCTCTTTTGCCCCAACCCTGCCCTTGTTCCTCCTTACGCCCTCATCGCTTGCAAAACCAACGATGCAAAAACCCCTGCCTCTGCTTATCTGTTCTATATCATCCACAACCCTTACAACCTGATGCCACCTCAACTGCTCCCTCTTTTGACCATCAACCCTTCCGGTCCAACTGCTCATAGCCCACCTCAATAGATAGAAAACTCATCCCTCAAAAGGCTGTTTAGCCTTAGATTGCTGTTTACCTTTTCTATAAAATCGCCCTCTTCTATAAGCCTGTGCACCTGGTTTATATCCATTGAGAAAACCCTATCCTCTTTGGCAAAGCTAACCCTCTCCCTTACAACATCATGCACATACTCAACAAGCGGGGTCGACTTTAGCGGTCTTCTAAATTCAAGCGCCTGGGATGCAAGCAACAGCTCAACGGCCAATATATAACCCAAATTATCCAAAACGGCATTAAACTTCCTTGCTGCAATCGAGCCCATGCTCACATGGTCTTCCTGGCCCAACGATGTGGGAATGCTATCTGCACTTGCAGGAAACGACAGGCCCTTATTCTCGCTTGCCAATGCGGCAGTCAAGTATTGAGTTATCATGAAACCCGAATTTATGCCGACATCCTTTAGCAACATCTTAGGCACATCATCATCGCCAGAAAGCAGAAGATAGACCCTTCTGTCTGATATATTACCCATCTCACTTGCGGCTAAAGTGGCATAATCAAGGGGCAGGGCAACAGGTTCACCGTGAAAATTACCCCCGCTTATGACGGTATCCCTATCGATAATAACCGGATTGTCGGTAACGGAGTTCAACTCAACATCAAGCGTCCTTTTAAGCTGCAGGAAGGCCTCCCTTGCTGCACCGTGCACCTGGGGGATACACCTAAAGGAATAGGGATCCTGAACCTTATTACAATTTGCATGGGATCTCACGATCTCAGAATCCTCAAGCAAGAGCCTAACCCTATCTGCAACATACCTGCACCCATCATAAGGCCTTAAATCGTGCAATCTATAATCAAACGGCTTTATTGATGATTTGGTTGCCTCAATGGAAACGGCCGAGATAATATCGGCAGCATCTAAGTATCTTGCAAACCTATAGGCGCCAAAGGTGGCAAAGGCAGAAATAAACTGCGTGCCGTTAATGAGTGCAAGCCCCTCCTTGGGATGAAGCTTCAACGGCTTCAACCCATACTCCTTTAAAACATCTAAAGCCTGCCTTTTTTTACCCCTATAGAAAACCTCACCCAGGCCAATCAAGGGCAAAAACAGATGGGCAAGGGGTGCTAAATCACCGCTTGCACCAACAGAGCCCTTCTCAGGCACAACCGGTATCACATCGTTTTCAATATGCCAGATAATCCGCTCAACGGTATCTAAAGAAACACCAGAATAACCCAAAGCCAGCGAATGAACCTTTATAATCATCATGAGCTTTGCAATTATGGGTTCAACGGGGCTGCCTATGCCGCATGCATGGCTCTTTAGGAGGTTATATTGAAGCCTGGTTGTATCCTCCTTTGAGATAACCGTTCTGCAGAGAACACCGAAGCCTGTGTTTATACCATAAACCGCCTCATCCCTCTTTAGGATCTCACCTATCGCATTAAACCCCTTGATGATATTGGCTTTGGCCTTTTCATTTAGACTGCCCTTTATCCTCCCTTTTGCTATATCGACAGCAATGCCTATAGTAAGCCTATCTATACCGTAAGCAAAGACATCCATGCTCAACCCCTCTCAAAAATGGCCAGCCTTCTGTTGACATCGGGTCTTTCCTGTATAGAAACCCTCAAAAAGCCGTTCTGCTTTAGAATGTTTATTATCAGCGGCTTATCTGCATCAAAATAAACCCTGGCCTTATTCAGTTCGTACTGCTCAACAAAACGCAAAAACAACTCAGCAGCAATCCTGTTATCCACATCGTCTCTATCGCATACAAAAACTAAGTTTTTATCCTTATTGGTCAGCCCTAAAACACAGGCAACAACCTCTCTATCCTTTAAGGCAAACAACAACTTAGCGCCCTTTAATATGCCCTTAAAATCGTTGACAAAGCTCTCCTCAATGCAGCCGAAGTTAAACATCCAATCAAAAAACAGCCTCTTAAGCTGAAGATAAAACTCGCCTCTATAACCCCAAACGACGCTATAATCGGTGTTATTCAACTCCTCCAAAACCCTCTGGCTTAAGCTCTTTTTCTGACAGGCCAGCTCAAACTCCTCCAAAGCCTCAAGCATATACCTGCTGTTGTCTCCCTCATTGAGTATCTCCCTCATCTTGGCCCTTATAAGCTTCCACAAGGGCTTAACCTCAGATAGAAGCTTAAAGGCCTCCTCGGTAAGCTCAACCACCTTGATCCTCTTATCCCCCTTCTGGGAGCCCACCCTAACAAGCCCCTTGCCTTCAAGGGTGGATATGGTCTGGCTTATGGCGGATTGGGTTAAATCCAGCTGCTGGGCTATCTGGCTTATGGTGGTCTTGCCGTGCCTATCCAAAATATAGAATATGGCAAACCAGGACGGCTCAAAGGGTATGTTCTGCGATTTATAGATCAGGGCAACCTCGTTAAAGAACCTATCACTGAGCCTTTTAAACCTGCTGCCCAATATAAGCTCTTTGGCCTGAAGGTAAACCGACATACTTAAGCCCTTAATTAAGTTCTTAAACTTTTTTACAAAAAATCCCCGTCCCTGTCAAGCAAAAACCCAAAATAATGGCGAAACCTTGATTTTAGTTCGTCTTTTTTATAGGATTGAGCCATGAAAAGGTTGGCTATCTTTATTGTGATGTGTCTGACGGTCCTTGCCCTTTCAAGCTGCGGGCATAAGACAGATATAGTGCCGCCAGATGCCAAAACCCACATAACATTTTGAGGAGTCATAAATGGAAGGGACTATAGCCGTAATAGGCAGCGGCGTTGCCGGCTTAAGGGCAGCCATAGAATTGCTTACAAACGGATACAATGTCATGCTATTCTCCAAAGACAAGCTGAGCTATTGCAATACCGACAAAGCCCAAGGCGGAATAGCCGTTGTCCTGAATCCCATGGATAGTTTTGACAAACACATAGAAGACACACTTAAGGCCGGTGCGGGGCTATGCAGGAAAGAGGCCGTGGAGGTTTTGGTCAAAGAAGGACCGGATAGGGTAAAAGAGCTGATAAGCTGGGGTGCCAGTTTTGACAAAAACGACAGGGGCGAGCTGGACTTCACCCGCGAGGCGGCACACTCTGTAAACAGAATACTACACGCCCTGGGGGATGCCACAGGTCATGAGATAGAGCAGACGCTTATTAAAAAGCTTAAGTCCCTAAATGGCGTTGAGGTATTCGAGAATCGCATGCTTTCACATATATTAACGGAAAACAACCAGGTCTATGGGGTGGAGTTTCTTAATCTAAAAACAGACGAATATGAAACATACAAGGTCGATGCGGTAATACTGTCAAGCGGCGGGTATGCAGCCATATACAAGAACACAACAAACCCCCAGATTACCACAGGCGACGGCATAGCTGCAGCCCTATTGGCCGGAGCCGTATTGGAGGATATGGAGTTTGTTCAGTTTCATCCAACGGCATTAAAAAGATACAATGCCCCGCAATTTTTGATAAGTGAGTCCATGAGGGGCGAAGGAGCCGTATTGATAAACGACAGGGGCGAGGAGTTCATGAAGAAATACCACCGACTGGGCGAGCTTGCACCCCGTGATGTGGTGGCCAGATCCATAATATTCGAGATGAAGGATAGAGGAATCGACAAGGTATATTTAGATGCAACAAGAATGGGGGCGGATTTTGTGAAGAAGCGCTTTCCCACCATATACAACGAGTGCTTAAAATACGGACTTGACATATCTAAGGAGGCTATCCCTGTATCCCCGGCTGCCCATTACACGATGGGTGGGGTGAAAACGGACATAGAATCGAAGACATCAATAAAGGGTCTATTTGCGGCGGGTGAGGTGGCATGCAACGGGGTTCACGGAGCAAACAGGCTTGCAAGCAACTCCATGTTAGAGGGATTGGTCTTTGGCAAAAGGGCTGCAGAAAGCGCAATGGAGTTTTTAAAATCACACCAACCGATAAACACAACATTTCAAAAACCCCAAGCCGTAAACTGCAACAAATTGGCACTAAAAAGGAGAATCGAGGACTTGAAAGAGACAATCTGGAATAAATTGGGTGTTGTGAGGCGAATGAAAGAGATGGAGGAGATATTAAACTGCAGCTGGGCCCTGTTTTTGAAGCACAACCTTCCCTATGCGTGCAAAGAAGGCCTCATGCTGCGCAATATGGCGCTCCTTGCTTCGGCTATAGCGTATGCAGGCATATCAAGAAAGGGCAGCGTGGGGGCTCATTACTGCATAGACACACCGCATTCATACGATAACAAAAAGCATATATCGTTCAACATCAATAGCTTAGAGGAAAACCTATGAACATAATAGACGCTATCGGCTCAACGCCTATAGTTAGGCTAAAAAGCGGTATATACGCAAAGCTTGAGTTTTTTAACCCCACAGGCTCTATTAAGGACAGAACGACCTGGGGCATGTTGAAGGACGCCCTTGATAAGAAAATAATAGACAGAAAAAAGGGCATTATTGAGCCAACAAGCGGCAATACAGGCATATCGCTTGCCTTTTTGGGTGCATATCTTGGTATACCCACAACAATAGTAATGCCCGAAAACATGAGCAGACAGAGAATCAAAATGATGGAAAGCTTCGGGGCGAATGTAATATTGACAGCCGCAAAAGGGGGCATGAAGGAAAGCATCAAAAAGGCCATAGAGCTTGCAAAGGAAGGTTATACCTTCCTGGATCAATTCTCAAACAACGCAAACCCGATGATCCATTACAATACAACGGCCATAGAGATTGAAAGACAGATAAAAACGGATATATTGGTATGTGGCATAGGCACAGGCGGCACATTTACAGGGATAGCAAAAAGGCTTAAACAGTCCAATCCAAACATGATAGCCGTTGCTGTCGAGCCCTCAGGCAGCCCCTTTCTAAGCCAGGGAAAAAGCGGCATACACAAGATTCAGGGGCTCGGGGCCGGTTTTGCGCCCTCTGTGCTGGATGTAAACCTGATAGACAGGGTGGTTGCCGTATCGGATGAGGATGCCCTGAATTATCAGGAAAAACTGATTAAGGAAGAGGGAATTTTTGCCGGCATATCCAGCGGGGCTGTCTATTGGGCGGCCTTGAAGATAAAAGAGGAATACAAAGACAAGACGGTGGTTGTAATCTTTGCAGACTCAGCAGACAGATACATCTAAGATGGAAATTGAAGAGAAATTGGGATATACATTCAAAAACAAAGAACTGCTAAAGAGGGCTCTAACGCATCGCTCCTATGTAAAAGACAAGGCCAGATCCAACGAGAGGCTGGAGTTTCTGGGTGATGCGGTTTTGGAGCTTGTTGTCACCGAGTTTCTCATAAACAACTATAAAAACATCGATGAGGGCAAGCTATCCAAGATAAGGGCAGCAAGTGTCAACACAAAAACCCTTTCTCTCCTTGCAAGAAGATTGGGCTTATCGGAGCATATCCTTGTGGGCAAAAGTGAAAAGAAGGAAGGCATAACAAACAACGACAGCATCTTAGAGGACGCATTTGAGGCAATCGTCGGGGCTATTTATTTAGACGGCGGCCTGGATAAGGCACGAAGGTTTGTTGAGGGGATGCTGAAAGACACCATAATAGCCATAGTGGAAAACGGAATAATATTCGACTATAAAACCCATCTGCAGGAGATAACGCAAAAGCGGTTTGGTTGCTTGCCCGAATATGTGATAGTAAAGGAAGAGGGACAGGAGCATAACAAAACTTTCTATTGCGATTGCATGATAAAAGGGGTAAAATATGGTTTTGGCATCGGCAAGAGCAAAAAAGAAGCAGAAAAAAACGCAGCCAAAGAGGCTGTAAAAAAACTGGAGAAAAACGATGTTTAAGTCTGGATTTGTCGCAATTATAGGAAAACCCAATGTAGGAAAATCAACACTCCTAAATCTATTGATAGGCGAAAAGATCGCCATAGTATCGCCCAAACCACAGGCAACAAGGAAATCGGTCAGGGGTATTTTAAACGGTGAGGACTATCAGGTTATATTCGTGGATACACCCGGTGTCCATGAATCAGAGAAGAAGCTAAATCAAGTGATGAAAAAATACATAGACGAGGCGTTAGAGGATTTCGATTTAGCCGTCGTGATGACAGACAACCACGGCGAAATCGACGAGGTGCTTGAGGAATACCTATCCAAGATAAAGGAGAAAAGCAAAAAGGCTATACTCATCATAAACAAAACGGATCTCATGAACAAGGAGCAGATAGAACAGATAAAATCAAGCTTTACATCGAGGGCGGATTTTGAAGAAATCATAGAGACATCGCTTATCAGCGCACCCGATGCAAAGGAGAAGATTCTAAAGGCGATCTTAAAGCTCTTACCGGAAGGCCCCAAATATTACGAGGACGACATAATAAGCACAGAAACCGAGCGGTTTATAATAGCCGAGATAATACGAGAGAAGGTCATGAACAATGTGGCAAAGGAGATACCATACCACATAGCCGTAACCGTTGAGGAGATGAAATACAGGCAGGAAAAGGACCTATATTACATAAAGGCGAATATTATCGTTGAAAGAAGGGCGCATAAGATGATCATCATCGGAGAGGGCGGAAAGAAGATTAAAGAGATAGGAAAACAGGCCAGACAGGATATAGAGGCATTCTTAGGAACAAAGGTGTATCTGGAGCTGTGGGTAAAGATAAAGGAACACTGGACAAAGAAGGAAGCCCTGATCAAAGAATACATAGACCCGAGGTTTTAAATGGCAAAGGAGCATGTCGAGACCCGAATGATACTCCAGACGGTAAGGAAGTTTATTCGCAAAGAGGCCACCGATAATGTGGCAAAGATACTAAAAAAACTCCACCCAGCCGATATAGCAAAGGTTGTCCAAAATCTGGCCCCCGATGAGAGGGCGTTTGCCATAAAAGCCATAGATAACCTCGAACTGAAGGCAGAGGCCATAGAGTATTTAGACGATTACACCATCGCAGCAGAGATACTGGAGCAGCTCCCGCCTCAAAATGCAGCCAAGATCATACAGAGCATATCTGTGGATAAGGCTGTGGATATTTTAGAGGAACTGGATGAGGAGTTTGCCGATGAGGTCTATAAATACTTAGACGACAAGTTCAAGGAAGAGATAAACAGCCTGTCGAGGTATCCGGAGGATACCGCAGGCGGCATCATGAATCCGGACTTCTTCGCCATCGACAAGGACATCACTGTAAAAGAGGCCTTAGACAAGATAAGAAAGGCCAGCAAGGAGAAGAAGATAATCTATGTCTATGTTATAGATAAATTCGGCCACCTAATCGGCGTTGTCACATTGAGGGCCCTAATTACGGCCGATGAGAACGAAAAGATAGAAAACATCACAAACACAAACATCATCTCGGTCAGAACAGACATGGATCAGGAAGAGGTGGCAAAGCTGGTTGAAAAGTACGACCTGCTGTGCGTGCCTGTTGTGGACAATAAAAACAGGCTTGTGGGTATAATTACGGTCGATGACATCATCGATGTTATCCGCGAAGAAACAACCGAGGACATCTACAAACTAATCGGTACCTCTGAGGAGGAGTTTGAAGAAAAAAACATACTCAACATAATAAAATACAGAGCCCCCTGGCTCATTATGAGCCTGATTGGTGAGTCGATTTCAGGAAGCGTTCTTAAGTTCTTTGACGGAACGCTAAAAACCGCCATATCGTTATCCTTTTTTATGCCGTTAATCATGGCGCTTGGTGGCAACACCGGACAGCAGTCGCAAACAATCGTTGTCAGGGCGCTGGCACTCGGTAAATTTGACGAAAGCGGCATTTGGATAATCATAAAAAGACAGATAAAAACGGCCATCTCGATAGGCCTTCTGTTTGCCATTCTTGGTTTCTTTATGGCGTTGGTGTTTCAGAAAAACCCGTATTTAGCCGTTGTTGTGGGATCTTCGTTGTTTATGTCAATGTTTTTATCCACGATGATAGGCGCACTTTTGCCCTTAGGCTTAAAAAAGCTCAATGTCGACCCGGCAGTTGCCGCAAGCCCGTTTATTTCGGCCATGAACGACATAATGGGGCTTTTGATATATCTATCCATAGCAACGCTAACAATAAGGTATTTCGGGGTTAAGCTATGAAGCTGTTTGGAACAGACGGTATAAGGGGAAAGGCCAATACATACCCGATGGTGGGCGATGTGGCCTATAAATTAGGCAAGGCGCTTGTCTATGCCTTAGACGGCAAAACAGACAGGAAAAGGAAGATAATCATAGGTAAAGATACAAGGCTATCCGGTTATATGCTTGAGAGTGCCATAACAAGCGGCATAGTATCGATGGGTGCCGATGCTTATCTTGTCGGCCCGATGCCCACACCGGCTATAGCGTTTCTTGTCAGGAGCATGCGAGGCGATGCCGGCGTTGTAATATCTGCAAGCCACAACCCATACGACGATAACGGTATAAAGATATTCTCCAATAAGGGGTTGAAGCTGGATGATGAGCTTGAGGGTTTGATAGAGGAGTTGATCTTAACGGATAAGCTCAACAACATGGGGGCTGTCGGTGATAGAATCGGCAGGGCATACAGAATCAGAGACACACTGGGCAGATACATAGTCTTTGCCAAAGATACACTGCCCTATAGCGTATCGCTGGAGGGTTTGAGGGTTGTCCTGGATTGTGCAAACGGCGCTACATACAAGGTTGCCCCGATGATTTTTGAGGAGTTAGGCGCTGAGGTAATAGCTATAAACAACCAGCCAAACGGTATTAACATAAACGACAAATGCGGTTCAACCTATCCAAAGGCCATTGTTGAGGCCACAAAGCTCTACAGGGCCGATGTGGGCATAGCGTTCGATGGCGACGGCGATAGGGTCTTGATGGTGGATGAAAAATACAACCTCATAGACGGTGATGTGATCCTGGCTATCCTTGCAAGGCAGATGAAAAAGAACAATACACTTAAGGGCAACAAGGTCGTAGGCACCGTAATGACAAATTTCGGCCTGGAGATATTTTTAAGAAACCTGGGTGTTGAACTGGAAAGGGTCGATGTGGGAGATAAGAATATAGTGAAGAGGATAATGGAAAAGGGGCTTAACCTGGGCGGCGAGCAGTCGGGACACATAGTCCTATGGGACTTTAACACTACAGGCGATGGCATTGTTACGGCATTGGCCGTGCTTTCCATAATGAAGCAGGAGAATGCAACCCTATCGGAATTGGCCCAGGATTTCAAAAGAATCCCCCAGAAAACCGTGAATGTTATGGTTAAGGAAAAGCCACCCCTGGAAGAGATAGCGCAGATCAAGGAGGCCATAGCAAAGGCCGAAGATAAACTATCAAAAAGCGGCAGGATCGTGGTTAGATACTCAGGCACAGAACCGCTTTTGAGGATAACTGTTGAATCGTTCGAAGCCGCTTTAGTGGATGAGTGTTTAAACATAGTTGCCGATGCGGCCTTTAAATCCATAGGAGGTAAGCCGTGAAAAGGCTATTTCTGGTTTTGGTTGTTGTTTTATTTACCTCTATCTCCTGGGCAAGAAACATAAGCATAGGCCTGGATTCACCGTTTTTTGACAATTCAACCCACACAAACACGATTTACTATGTGGGCAAAAAGCCGCTGATGTTGATATTCTTCTATCCAGAGTGCACGCCGTGCGAAAAGAGCGTGCCCATATTAAACGACCTATACAAAACATACAAAGATAAGATTTACATAATTGGCATAAGCCTAAGCAGGGATAGGTATGAGATTGGGGATTTCATAAGGGATAACCATCCGCTCTATCCGATATACCGAATCTCAGACAAAGACGATCTGAGGAATGTGGGGGGCATACTTGCAACACCCACCGTTGTCATAATAGATAAAAACGGCAAGATAGTCAGCAAGCTGATGGGCAAGCACGGCTGCAGCCTGTTAAAAAAGGAGATAAACAAAATCATAAGAAGGGGTGATGGCTAATGTATAGGGTTGTTGTATGCGATACCATATCCGATGCGGGTATAAAGATACTGCAAAATGAGAAGGATATAGAGCTTCAGATAAAAAGCGATGTGGACAAAAAGGAGCTTCCCAGACATCTGACCGATGCCGATGCCATAATAACAAGAAGCTCAACCACTATAGATAAGGAATTCCTAAGTTATTGTAAAAACCTAAAGGTCATAGGCAGGGCCGGTGTTGGTGTGGATAACATCGACTTGGATGAGGCATCAAAAAGGGGCATCGTCGTTTTGAACATGCCAACGGGCAATACGCTTGCCGCAACAGAACATACAATGACGCACATGCTAAACTGTCTCCGCTTCATGCCCAATGCAAATTACGAGCTTAAATACAAACATACCTGGAATAGAAAGAAGTGGATGGGCATTGAGCTTTACGGTAAAACCTTAGGCATCATCGGCATGGGTAGGATTGGAACCAGGGTTGCGATAAGGGCAATGAGCTTTGGTGCCAATGTTGTTGTCTATGACCCGTATATTCCGAAGGAGAAGGCAACAAAGATCGGCGCAAGGATAGTGGACGATTTAGATGAACTGCTCAAATCATCAGACATCATAACGATACACACACCGAAAACCGAAGAGACATACAACATGATAGACAAGGAAGAGATCGAAAAGATGAAAGACGGCGTAATCCTGATAAACTGCGCCCGCGGTGGATTGTACAACGAAAAGGCGCTTTATGAGGGCCTAAAGAGTGGCAAGATCAGGGCGTTGGGTATAGATGTGTTTGAGAACGAGCCACAGCCCAACCACCCGTTGTTTGAGTTTGACAATGTGTTTGTAACACCCCATTTAGGCGCAAACACCTATGAGTCTCAAGTCAGGGTCGGTGAGGGTATAGCCCGTTCGGTGATAGATGCGCTTAAGGGCAGGGGTTATGAGAACGCCGTCAACATAAAGATGGAAGAGGAAGAGATTACAGAGTTAGGCAAACAGTTCTTGGGCCTTGCAGAGCGTATGGGCTCGTTTTTGTCCCAATACATCAAAAGCTTCATCAAGAAGGTCGAGGTTTATGCTCACGGAGAGATAGAAAACTGCATGAACTCTTTAGGGCTGTTCAGTAGCGTGGGCATACTAAAGAACATGATCGATGAGCATGTAAACTATGTCAATGCCCCCTATTTAGCAAAGGAGCGGGGATTGCAGGTTGAGACCAAAATCTATACAAAAACCACTGAATTTAAGAATTACCTGCTATTGGCGGCAGAATACGACGATAACAAGAGGATAGAAATCGGCGGAACGGTGTTTGAGCCGAACAAGGCCCGCATCGTTTACATGGACGGCTTCGACATGGAGATAGAGTTGACGGGCAACATAATCGTCTTCAAAAACCACGACAAGCCCGGTGTTATCGGTAAGGTCGGTCTAATTTTGGGTAAGCACAACATAAACATAGCAGACTTTAGACTCGGCAGAAAAAAAGATCTGGGTGAGGCGCTATCGTTTATCAAGGTTGACCAAGAGGTGAGCGACTCCATCCTGAAGGAGATTTTAGATATAGACGGCGCTATATCGATAGCAAAGGTCAAGCTCTAATTTGCACCTGTTATCGATTTGATTTTTTCCATAAGCATGTTGTACTCGTTTATCATGCCCATCTCTTTGTAGCAAAGCGCGATCTTTGTTAATGTTTTTATCTTATCGTCAGAATACTGCAAATACTCCTCAAACGCCTTAAAAGCCTTTTCATACTCTCCGAATTCGTAATAGAGATTGCCCAATGTATCCAAAACCCCGGGCTTTAGGTCGGGGTTCATGCTTACAGCCTTCTCCAAATTCTCCTTTGCTGCAACATAATCCTCTTTTTCTATGTATAATTTGCCCAGAGCTAAATACACAAGCGGCTGATAAGGAATGAGCTCAACGGCCTCTTTTAGGTAATTTTCAGCCTTGTCAAATTCCTTTTTGTCGATATAGATGCTGCCAAGCAAAAACGGAATATCGGCAAAGTTGCCGTATTTGTCGTATAGTTCCTTCAATATGTCAAAGGCTTTATCCATCTGCTCCTTTTTGACAAACTCAATGGCCGTTTTGTATTTCTCAAACGCCTCACCCTCAAGCTCAAGCTGCTTTAGGAGCAAATTCTGCCTCTGGGCGTTCTTTGTAACCGTTGCAAGCTCATTTATTACATCCTTCCATCTCTTTAGCTTTTCGTTTTCCGGTTCATAATCAAGCGCCCTCTCAATGAGCCTTCTTGCCGACATGTAGTCCTTCCTCTCTGCGGCACTCTTTGCAAGTATCATGTGTGATTGAACCATCTTCTTTTCGACTTCGTAATCAAACAGGGCCTTTTCGAAGTTCGGGTCAAGCTCTAAAGCCCTTTCAAAGTTCTTTAGCGCCTCCTTGTGCATAAACCTGTTCAGTGTGCAGTATTTTGCTCTCCAGTAATACAGCCTTGCATCGTCTGGGTATAGTTTCAGCGCCTCATCAATAAATTCAATACCTGTGTATAAATCCTTAAAATCAAAGTACAATTCGGCAAGCCTGAGAAGCCTATCCTTATCCTTTAAAAATTTATCTCTATTTGAGACATAGGCCTTCTCAAGCTTTAGAAACTCAAGCAATTCATCGATTAATCTCTTCGTCTGAATGGTCTTTTCCTTTATCAGGCTAAAGTATTTAATCGATTGCTCTATTCTCTTCTTTGTATCCTGCCCTTCTATGTCGATCTCCTCCCTGTGAAATTCATAGAACTCCTTGAAATAGAAATTCTGCGCCGTGGAACTAAAGACCTCATCAAATGTTATCTCATCGTTTAATTTATTTACCTTATCAACATCGGCACGAATCTCATCGACATTCTTGTTTTTTATCCACTTCTTTAACACCTTATTGTTTATCGATAGGGCTTTTGTGGCCTTCTTTATCACCACACCAAGCCTATCGCTGATCTCTTGAGTTCTTTTTATAAAATCATCGTATCGAGGCTTAACCTCTTTAAGCATAAAGCCTTTCTCTATCGGTTCTTTTAAGTATTCCTCCATAACATCCTTAAACCTCATAACCTCTGTACCGTTTATATAGGCTCCACCCTCAGTTGCGTTAATGTATGTTATGCCTTCGTTCTTTGTTGCTCCCACTATATCTTCTACGATTTTTAAGCCAGCATACAATGTCTGATCGGTTGGCACCCTATCTTCATAATTACCCTTCACCCATATTACATTGCTATGAGCAAAACCATCTAAGACAACACCAGAAATATGATCCTCACCGCCGGAAAAAGCCCAATCCTGACCAACGAAAATTATGGGATTACAACCCATCTGATATGCAAACTGAACGGCAAGATGGGTAACAGCGTTAAAGGAAAAGTGCTTTTTTGTTTTTTGTCCCAAAAAATTCTTATACAAAGATACAAAGTTATTCATTGAATACTCAACGAATGTCTTTTTAAACAACTTGGGCAAGACATAATTGATGCCATCTGCGGCAATAAATACATAGTCGGACTTTTCCTTTTCTTTAAATATAGGGGTGTATTTGATTTGATTTACCTCCTGATAGTCAACACCACACACAAAATCCGGCTCTATGTTCATACTCTTAAGAACAGATATAACACTATCAACGGCAATGATTACGGATTTACCCTTAACCTTTTTTAGATATTCTATGTTCTTTGACAGAGAAGGTCCGCTTGCAACAACAATAGCGGGTTTACCCTTAAATGCGTCATAGAAATATCCAACATCACCATTCTTTGCAACTTCAGGCAAATTCTTAACCGTGTTTTCGAAAATTACTCTCGATCTTGATATAAGTGTCGCCCTGTTTACAAGAATTGCAATTAAGTATTTATCCAATATGAGCTTTATACTGTCTACATCGTAAAAACCAGTCTCTCTGTATCCCGGTGTTGTAAACTGAACGACCTCTCCCCAATAAATCCTCCTCTCAAGGAGAGAGATCAGGGTTTTAATGTTATCTTCTAAGTTTCCCTGACTCAATATTACAGGTATGGTCTTATTATCTAAAACATCAGAAAAATCCTTGTAAGATAAGGCCTCCTTTATGATGCAAGGATTTGTCTCAAGCACCACAAAAACAGTTTTTGGAAACTTCTTTTTTAATTTCCTCAAAATATTTCCCATACCAAAACCGTGTATAAAAACCGTATCTATGCTTTTTATATTGTCCTCTTTTACAGGCATATCTTCATCTATCTCCATATCCTTATAATACATCCTACCGTCTTTTATATTTATGTTTGGATCACCTTTGCAGTTTTCTATAATATCAAGAATACCTTTTTCTTTGAGTAATTTTCTGTTAGCCCCCAACATAAACCAGCCCCCTTTTTGTTTTGTCCTCTAATAGCAATAGTCGTTCCTAAAATTTTATGCAAAAAAGTTTAAAGTTTTTACCTCAATCGCCGATTGAATAGATGAGGCAACTTTAGAGGAAAAGGAGGTGATGCCCCTTAAGCGAAATTTAGCCGCAAGGCTCTTAAGGGTTTGGGAATTTATGTTTAACCCCTTAAAGAAATTGCAAGGAGGTAGCAATGGGACTCAGGATTAATACCAATGTTTCGGCTCAGTATGCAGTATTCAACCTCAACAACACAAATGACAAACTTTCTCTCTCACTCAACAGGCTCTCGACGGGTCTGAGGATTACAAAAGCGGCAGACGATGCTGCTGGCATGACGATCGCAGACGGTCTTAAGTTTCAGTCTATGAACTTAGGCCAGGCAATCAACAACGGCAACAACGCTATTAAACTCATCCAGATTGCAGACATGGCTCTGCAGAAATCCATCGACATCGTGCAGACAATCTCCCAGAAGGCAGCCCAGGCTGCAAACGCCACAGAGGATCCATCATCCAGAGAGGCACTCCAGGCAGAAATCAACAAACTCATCCAAGAGGTCAACAACATCGCCGAGACAACATCTTACAAAGACACAAAGCTGTTGGATGGAACCTTCACAAACAAAATCGTTCACATCGGCGCCTACATGAACCAGACACTCTCTATAGGTGCCCAGAGAACTGCAGCCGACTCCATTGGTTGGGTTGCAAACGGCACATTAGAGGCTGACTGGACAGAGAAAATACAGGAAACAAGTGCTACCTCTAATCCAACAGTACAATACAATGCTAATACAAACTTTGTAGAATTAAAAGATGAAGATTTAACAATTAATGGCGTTGCAGTTGCAAATGACCTTGCTGGCATAGATAAAACAAGGCAGCTTTCTGCTAAAACACTGGCTGCAGCCATAAACTCCGTTCAATTAGAAACAGGTGGAGTTGAGGCAAGGGCATCCAATGTTGTCACAGGAAACAACGCAATTACAGCAGGAGTAATCAATGCTGGTGATTTCTGGATCAATGGTGTAAATATAGGCTATGTTAATGTTGGAGCTAATGACTCAAATGGTGCATTAGTAGACGCTATAAACAGATATACAGATGAAACCGGAGTTGTTGCAAGCGTCAATAACAATGGACAACTTGTCCTAACTTCTACTGACGGAAGAAATATAGCTATAGAGCTACATGGAAACGCAGCTCAGATCACAGGTTTAAGCAACGCCGAAACAACCTTAACTGGTGCCGACGGTGGAAGTTTAGCAGCAGCATTTTCATTCTATATGAATGGCGTAAAACTTGTTATCGACAAAGATTTATCAGCAGCCCAAGCAGCCCAATCTTTAAACGCGCAGCTTCAGGCAGCAGGTATAAGTACAGATGATATTAGGTTTAGTGCAACAGCAAGTAGTGGTGGTGTATTAAAAACCATCGTTAGAGATGGGGAAGATCTAAACATACATGTTGCAAGCGCCCAGGCAAAGGCAAGTCATCTAAATTTCCTTGGGTTAGACGCTACAAACGCCAATCATGAAATTTACTATCTTGCCAATGAATCCAACAGAGGAAGGGTAATTCTTACAAGTACAGATAATATAACAATAGCTGGCAACAAACCTTCTGTTGGAGGTTTAGCTGCAGGTGTCATAGCCCCAACACACAAATTAGAGGATGTGAATGTCACCACGGTAAACGGCGCTGAGCTTGCAATCAAGATTGCGCAATCTGCTCTTAAAGACTTAGACGCAGTCAGGTCCAGCCTCGGTGCAATCCAGAACCAGATCCAGGCAACGGTTGAGAACATCTCCGTAACACAGATCAACATCAACGGTGCTGAGTCAACGATCAGGGATGTCAACTTCGCACAAGAGTCCTCAAACTTCTCCAAGCTCCAGATCCTTGCACAGTCCGGTACCTACGCACTGGCTCAGGCAAACGCTGTCCAGCAGAATGTTCTAAGACTGCTGCAGTAATCATCACCCAATCCGCCCCGCTTTCTGCGGGGCTTTTTATTTTTGACGAAATCAACATATTTTGATAGCTTTAAAAACAAGGTTAAATTGTTAAAGAGAGCAGTGGCATAGTGTCAGATAGACTGGATTTTTATTTAAAAGAAGCAGGCATTCATATAGAAAGGTTGGAGGATGTTTTAGGAAGACTTAAGAATGTATATCCATTGGACATCAACAGATTTGAAAACCTAAATTCCTATGAAAAAGATATGTTAGATACACTTGCCTTCAGGTTTGCGAAGTTGCAGGATTTGATAGGCAGCAGGATTTTCAGGGAATTTTTAAAAGAGATGGGCTATATAGTGGAAGAGAAGACCTTTTTTGATATCTTGAAGGAGATAGAAAAAGAGGGTATAATAGACATAGATAGTTGGAATGAGTTTAGAAAAGTAAGAAATTTTCTATCACACGAATATCCTTATTCTTTTGAAGATAGGATTGAGGCTATAAACTATCTCATAGAGAAAACACCAGAGTTAATTGAGGTGATCAAGAAAATTGAAGATAAGGTTGAGCGAGGAAGAGATTAAAACCATAAGGGATTTGGCTGAGAAGGTTTTTGGCAAGTGCGAGGTATATATATTTGGAAGCAGATTGAAGGAGAAAAAGGGCGGGGATATCGACATTTTTGTTGTGCCAGATGAAAGGGAGAAGCTCTTTGAAAAGCGGATTAAATTAGAAGCGAAATTAGAAAATTTATTGGGAAAACCTGTGGATGTTGTTGTCAGTAGGGACTTTAACAGACCAATAGAAAAGGAAGCCCTAAAAGGTGTTAGGATAAATTGACCCTACAAAATGGCAAGAGGAGATAAGAAGCGATAGAAACACTAAAGATTTTAAATCCCTTTGAATCTTGAATTATGGGCTGAGTAGCTGTTCAAAAACCCCCTCAACAGCCTCAAAGACAAACTCCAAATCATCCCTTTCCATGCAAGGATAAACGGGTAAACTCAACTCTCTTCTATAAAACTCCTCTGCATTCGGGCAATGGACATTAGACACCAACCTTCTATAAAACGGCTGTCTGTAAATGGGTATATAGTGCACCTGAACGCCAACGCCCTTTGACCTTAAATTTTTAAAAATCTCCTGCTTTTTCTCAACAAAGCCGTCCTTTAGCAAGACAGGCAAGAGATGATAACCACTCTTTGCGCCCTTTGTCTCTTCGGTAAAATCAAAAAACCCTTTGTTCTCAAACCTATCCTTATAAAGTTTTACAATTTCTCTGCGCTTTTCTGTGAAACTATTTAGCTTCTTTAATTGGCTCAAACCCAAAGCTGCCTGCATATCGCTAATCCGCCCATTGAAGGACAAAAACTGCATCTCATAGTACCAATCGCCGTCAGGCTCAGATATAAAATCCTTCGCACTTTTTGTTATACCGTGGTTTCTGAACATCAAAAGCTTTTTATAAAGAGTCTCGTCGTTTGTTAGTGCCGCACCGCCCTCTGCCGTCGTTATGGGCTTTACCGGATGAAAGCTAAACACCGTAATATCGCAAAACTCACAGGAGCCGATCCTTTTGCCTTTATACTCTGCACCTAAAGCATGTGATGCATCATCGATGAGCTTTAGCCCATACTTTTCTGCAATGCTTTTAAGCTTATCCCACTTAAGCGGATTGCCACCATAATCAACACCTATGATCAACCTTGTGTCTTTCTCAATCAGATCCTCAACTAAATCGACATCCATGTTGCCCGTGTTTTTTTCAATATCACAAAAAATAGGCCCTGCTCCACAATAGACTCCGGCATTTGCCGTGGATACAAAGCTAATCGGTGTTGTTATGAAGCTATCGTTTTTACCTAAGCCCAAAGCAAAGCAAGAGGCATAAAGCGCCGTTGTTGCAGAGTTGAATGCCACGCAGTACTTTGCAGAGCAGTAATCGGCCAAAGCCTTTTCGAACGCTTCAATCTTTGGTCCCTGCGTTAAAAAATCCGTCCGCAAGACCTCAACAACTGCTTCTATATCGTCCTCATCGATGCATTGATGGGAATACGGTATCATACATCGACATCCTTAAGTTTATCCCTTAAATCATCGACAGACAACCATCTATCGTTATTATCCGATGAAAACCTAAAACCAAACTCCTTTCTTATCCCCTTTTCTCCTTTGGGATTAACAAAATAGTCGGGCCTGCCTGTCACATGGATCAAAGGCTGAATTACAAAATACTCACCAAACTCAATCGTATTATAGGACTCATCCACAGAGATCAAAGTCTCATGCAACTTCTCGCCAGGCCTTATGCCAATTATCTCAAATTCAGCATCAGGGTTAATAGCCTTTGCTAAGTCGGTTATCTTCATCGACGGAATCTTTGGAACAAAGATCTCGCCGCCCTGCATCGTCTCAAATGCCATCATGACAAACCTAACGGCCTCATCCAGTGTTATCCAAAATCGTGTCATATCGGGGTGCGTTATGGGCAGCTTCTTTGCGCCTTCTTTGGTTAGCCTCATAAAGAGCGGAATCACACTGCCTCGAGAAGCCATGACATTGCCGTATCTAACGACGCTGAACTTAATTGGCCTTGCTCCTTTTATGTTGTTTGCTGCAATAAAAAGCTTATCCGCCGCAAGCTTTGTTGCGCCGTATAGGTTTATCGGGTTTACCGCCTTGTCCGTCGATAGGGCTATCACCTTTTTAACGCCCGATTCAATCGCTGCGTCTATTACATTGTTTGCGCCAAGTACATTGGTTTTTATAGCCTCCATAGGGTTGTATTCTGCGATTGGCACATGCTTCAAGGCCGCAGCATGGACAACATAATCAACGCCCTCCATAGCCCTTAAAAGCCTGTCTTTGTCCCTCACATCTCCGATAAAATAGCGCATGCACCTGTCGTTAAAGGTTTTACTCATCTCGAACTGTTTGAACTCATCCCTTGAGTATATTATGACCTTTTTGGGTTTGTAATTCTCAAGCAATATCTGGGTGAATTTCTTACCAAAGCTCCCTGTGCCGCCTGTTATGAAGATAACCTTATCGTTAAACACAGCTCACCCCCTAACGCTTGTTAAACAAATATAACACAGATTTAGCAAACTTTAAAAGCAAAATCTACTTAATCAAAAACTCGCACTCTATCACTTGCTCTAAATCGTTTGGCTTGAATGTTTCGTCCATCTCTTGGGCCGAGTATTGGAGTCTAAAGAAGTATGTGTTGTCGATAGGCAGGAAGAATATCGAGGGTATCAGCGCACTTAAGGTCTGATTGTGCAAAAATGTCAGCTGTTTGTCTTTGTCTCCTATGACAATTGAGCCTTTCGTTGCTCCGAGGCCGTGTTTTGCAGAGATGAGCACAGACAGGCTTTGCGAGTGCGCCACAGGTTCATTTTTAAGCTCAAACCGCTCTGGCAGTAGAGAGCCGTTGTGCGTTTCAAAGAATAGGCTGTTTTTATCAAACGCTTCGGGGTTAAAGGTGATGTTTAGGGGATGAATAATCGCAAAATCCCTCTTGGGTAGGGTGATTTTCATGTAAATTTTTAGTGCGTCTTCAAAAATCTCGTAGATCCTCAAAAACTCTGCATTCCTATCCAGACACCTGCTTTCGATTTTGACCCTGCGGTCATCAATGGTTAATCTACATTCCGACGCGCACAGGTTTGTAAGCTTGTGCTCGCCTGGTTTTTCTATAATAGAGTGGAGCGAGAAGAAATCAGCGCCAAGAGAAATATCATCGTAATATCCATGTGGAAGCGTGCCAATCAGGGGTCTCTGGGACTTTTCCTTGAATATCACAGCTTTTGCTGTGTAGCCCTTCTTTTTGTTGAAAACGCATTTTATTTTCTTTGTCTCAACCGTTAGGAAAAACAGGTTTTCTTTTATGTCGAAATTAACCTTGTTGCTCGGATAGGAAAGATAAACAGGCTTTGCATCCCATTTTTTAACGAAATCATCGAGCTCTTTTTTGAAGGTGCGCCACCTCTTTTGCGTTATATGTGTCCTAAAATCGCTCGATGCAAAGTAGAGCAGCCTTTTCCAGTCCTCTTTTGTGGGTTTGCTGTATTCAAACGCCTTTACAAGCCTAAAAATGTCTGTGTTTATCTCAAGATCACCCCTGCCGGTCAAAGCCCACCTGTTTATGTTGTACTTTTCCTGCTTTTTAACGGGTATCGGCTGCTGTGGCGATTCAAGGTTTAGTATGTTGTTTTGCTTGTGTTTTAGGGTGTCTTTTAAAAACACAAACTCAGAGCCCTTGTTTTTTATAACACTTAATAGTTTCTTTATCCTTCTCCACTCATCGAACTGTAAATTGGCTTCTGTTTCATATCTGCCCGGCCTAAAGTTAAAGATCTCAGCATCGTTGGCATAAAGTGGAAAGAATCTAACCCTTTTAGAGTCGTGTGATTTCAGGTAATAGAAGTATTCCTTTAGCGACATCTCCCCATGTGCGTATCTTTGAAACTTCTGAAACGCTATTGAATCCGCCCAGATTATGGGTATATCACTTTTTACTCCCTTTGCAATCTGTGGAAAATACGCCCAATCCTTGCTCCACTCCTTGTGAAACCTATACGGATTATTCCACTCCATTACAATGGCTTCATAACCCGCCTCTTTGTAAATATCAACCAAGCCTTTAGAGTAGGCCATCTCGTTAACAAGCGCAATTTTTGGTCTAATGCCAAGTAGATTTTGGTAGACCTCAAGCCCGATCAATTGATTTTGGATGTTCAATTCATAGGGCATCAACGGCCCGATGATCTGTGAGTACCCGCTTCCAATGAGCTCGATTTTGTTTTCTTTTAAGAGTTTTTTGAACTCCTCGACCCATTCAGGCTTTATCTTTTGTATTAACTCAAGCGTCAAGCCGCTTAACTCTATACTTATCGGAACGCCGTCTTCTGCAATCTCAAGTAGCGGGTAATAGCACCTGTCTATAACAACGCCTCTTTCGTCTTCCTCGATGGATGAATACATTAAATTCAAATGAAAAAGGGCGTAAAAGTAGAGCATCACACTATCTCTACAACTGTATCTTCATAGGTCTTTTTAATAGTTGAGGCCACCTCTTGTCTATTGTTTGCTGCTATTATAAAAAAACCCAATCGTTCAGGGTGAGATTTAATGGGGTAGTTGGCTTTATCTCCGATTTTATAGTAAAAATCGTAAACTATTACTTCATTTTTTTCTTTAAACCATTCAGGAAATCTGAGTCTTTTTATTGTACCCTTTTTATTCGGAAAAATATATCTTAAAGCAACATACTTTTTTATGGTGTATCTCAAATTATCAGGGTTGACTTTCTCGCCCAGAGACATCTGAATTGCATACCTCAAAAAATCCACACCTGTGTTTAGTGGTATTTCAACAGACGAAAAATGCCCGCCTGATAGCCTTAATGCCACCTCTATGACGAAAACCTTGCCATCGTGAATTACAAGATCGCCCTTGATTATTCCATTTCTTACACCAAAGGCTTCTGCGCACCTTGAGATTTGCTCGTCAATCTCTTTTCTTTGTTTATTGTTTAATGGTGGTGGTAAATCACCGCCGTTTTCTATTATAAAAGGTGCAAATTTGTCCAAAAATTCGTAATTTCTTTCAGATAACCCGACCGTATATACCCTTCCATCGACTATAAAGCTTTCAGAACTTATCTGCATGCCGTCTAAAAATTTCTCAAGTATCAAGTATCCGTTTTTAGAAAACGATTTGGAATATTCGAAAGCCCATTTAAGATCAACATCTTCAGTGATCCTTAAAACTCCCCTTGCACCACTGTTATCAACGGGTTTTAAAACACATGGATAACCGAAATCCTTGGTTTTTTTTGCTAAATCTTCAAATGTTTCAATCTTTGAGAAGTTAGGTAATCTTACGCCATACTCTTTCATTCTCTTTTTTGCTTTGTATTTATCTTTGGATAGAAGGGCAGTTTCATAATCTGTATAATAAAAGACACCCTTGAGTTCTGCTACTCTTGCCAGTATTTCAGGAATGTCAACACCAAAGGCAATCACACCGTCAATCGGATTGTTGTATTTTTCTATAAACTCTACAACTTCTTTCTCATCCTTTATGTTGACTTTATAGAATTCATCCACAAGTCTTGCGCCGCCAGAGAATTCGTTTATATCAAGCCCAACCGTGTATAATCCCATCTCTTTGGCTTTTTCTATGCCAAAAACCTGATCTTTACCTGTGCCTAAAATGAGGAGTGTTTTTAGGTCTGTTACCAATTTTTGTCCTTTTCATACCCTAATTTTATCAATGTATCACCCGCTATTTCTTTAAATATTTCCTTATGTTTTTCAGTGAAGTAGTTTTTCCAATCACCTATTTTTCCCTTTCTTAGGTGTGAAGGAGATTTTTCTTTCATCTTTTTAAAGGAAAGAATTTCTTTAAATTCAGTGTATTTTCTCTCAAGATTAAAAATTTTTAGAATTTTAAGAAAATCCTCACCGCCGTTTATGAGTTTTTCATATCTTATTTCCGTGAAAAATTCTTTATAGGGTAGATAGTTTTCCACATGGTCATTCCACATTCTGACATACTTCTCGAATATATCCAGCCTGCTATATAGCTCTTTTGCATCGTTAATTTTGAATTCTGGGTAATACTTTAAAACTTTTGCGGAAGTGTTTGCGTGTATAAGAGAGTTTATTGCGTCCCTGCCGTCCCTGATAATGTAAAATCTAACTCCGAAATTTAGAAAAAAAGGATAAAGCTCGTTTGGCTTTGAATGACTCCAAACTAAAGAAGAAAATTGTAGCAAAGCTGTTGGCTGAACCTCAACTAATCTCAGGTTTTCCACCGGAAACAGGAAACTTAAGTATAGTTTATCGTTTACGACCCTTATGTCATCCACATCCATACTATCTTCAAACAACTCTTCTAAATTGTACATTTTATAAAGCTCAGTATAGACATATGATAAACCAATGGTGTTTTTATAAGTTTTGAATACACCTAACTCTTTTAAACATAATGTTATGAGTTTATTAAGTAAAGAATTACCAGATTTAGGAAAACCTATTTGAATAATTTTCAGATATTCCAGCTCCATGGTTTTTATCTCCTTTCTGCAATGAATAAATTAAACCCCATGACTAAACAACATTCCACCGTTCACATTTATTGTTTGTCCAGTTATATAAGAGGCCTCATCGCTTATAAGAAAAGTTACTACATCAGCTACCTCTTCTGGCGTTGCTATTCTTCCCAAGGGTATGTTTTCAACTTTCTTTTTCCCTGTTTCTGTTTCTAACTCATTTTTTGACATATCGGTTGCAACAAGCCCAGGAGAGACAGCATTGCTCGTTATACCGAATCTTGAATAAATTTTTGCTATGGAGTGTGTTAAACTTATAAGTCCGGCTTTTGATGCTGCATAATGCACCTGATTGTAGCCTCCCCACTGGCCACCTACGGAGACAATATTAACAATTCTGCCCCACCCCTTTTCTTTCATGTAAGGCAGACATTCCTGGATTAATCCAAAAGGTCCTTGCAGATTGGTTTTTAACATCAATTCCCAATCATCGTCCGTTATCGTTTCAAATGGTTTTTCTTGGGAAATTGCAGCATTGTTTATCAATATATCTACGCCACCAAATATTTCGTGTATCCCTTTTATAACGGCTTTTATCTCGTTCCTATTGGATTGATCAAGCTTAAAGCACTCTGTTTCATATCCCTTATTCTTCAGGCTTTCTTTTATTTGTAAAGCCTTTTCTTTGTTTTTTTTGTATGTAAAAACCACGCAACCAACCATAGGGGCGATTTTTTCTACTATAGCCCCTCCTATGCCCCTTGACCCACCTGTGACCAACGCCACCTTATCCTTTAATCTCATTTATCACCTCTTTAGCTGTATTTTCTATTGATGATTCATCTATGCCATATAGTTTAGCAAGTTCTATAGGGTCTCCTGATTTTCCAAATTTGTCTTGAACCCCCATTTTTATCAGCTTTGTACAAAGCCCATTTCCTGAAATTACACTGCCAATAAGGTCTCCAAGACCCCCAATGATATTGTGATCCTCTACAGTAATCGCAATCTTAGCTGGTTTTAAAACATTAACAAAATCTTCTCTGTTTATTGGTTTGAGTGTTGGCACATTTACAGCAGTTATGCCGAGTTTTTTTGCTACATTTAAGACCCTGTGAGATGTTATCCCGCAGCCAAAAAGGATAATGTCTTTTTCCCCCTCAAATATTACATCTGGGTTTCCAAGATTGAATTTGTACCCTTCCTCATGAATAGTCGGCACAGGGCTTCTGCCTGTTCTTATATATACCGGGCCTTTGTGGTCAAGTGCACAATTTAAGCATTGTTTTAGCTCAATGTCATCAGCAGGAGATAGAACAACAAAGTTTGGTATCGATCTGTATATTGCCAAATCCTCTATTGCCTGATGAGTAGCTCCATCAGGGCCGGTATCGATTCCTGGATGAGATGCTACGATTTTTACATTGAAATTGGGGTAAGCAATAGAGTTTCTCGCCTGTTCAATGGCCCTCATTGAAGCAAAAACAGCATAGGTTGTAACAATAGGAATGATACCCAACGTTGACAGACCAGCTGCAACACCAAACATATTTTGTTCTGCTATGCCGCATTCCACAAAACGCTCAGGGTATTTATCTCTAAACCAGTGTGTAAATGTTCCGCCTGCAACATCCGCATCGAGAACAAAGAAATCATCTCTATTCCTTGCCAATTCTAATAAGTATTTTCCGAAAGCCTCTCTTAAAGAAATCATTCTTCACCCAATTCCTTCAGCGCTTGTCTTAACTCTTCCTCTGTCAAGCCTCTACTTCCATGCCAAGCTGGGTTGTTTTCCATAAATGATACACCTTTGCCCTTGATTGTATGCGCAATAATGCATGTGGGTTTGCCTTTTGTTCTTCTTGCAACTTTGAAGGCGTTCTCTATTTCTTTGAAATCATGGCCATTTATCTCTAAGACATGCCACCCAAATGCTTTCCATTTTTCGTTTAGAGGAGACAAGGCTGTAACATTGTCGCAATTGCTGTCGCTTTGTAGGTTATTGTAATCTACTATTGCAACCAAGTTGTCTAACTTATGGAAAGCACCAAACATAGCTCCTTCCCAAACCTGACCTTCGTTACACTCGCCATCCCCAAGAATCACATAAACCCTAAAACTTTTGTTCAGTCTCTTTGCCCCCAATGCTATACCAAGTGCTGCAGAGAACCCTTGTCCCAATGACCCTGAAACAACTTCTATACCAGGTATTCCAATCTCTGGATGCCCCTGCAGAAGAGCACCTGTTTTTCTCAAATTCCAGAGTTCTTTTTTTTCTATGAACCCCTTTTCTGCTAACACTGCATACAAAGCGGGGCAGGCATGACCTTTGGACAAAACAAACCTATCTCTGTTAGGATCTCGCCAGTCTTTTATATTCATCTCTTTGAAGTATAGATAAACCAGAATACCGACTATTGATAGTGAGCCACCAGGATGACCAGAGTCAGCATAATGGATTGATTTTAAAGTGCCTATTCTAATTTTTGCTGCTATTTTATTCATACCAGTTTCCATTATATTATACAGCATACAAAACTGTGTCGAGTAAATTCTGAGAATGATGACCTAAATACAGTCTGTATTGACTGTTTAATCTTTTAATTAACAGAGGAATTTCCCACAAATCATTGTATAGGTGATAAATACAAATTGCCAACTTTGGTTTGAATCTTTCTATAGTTTTCTTGCTTCCTTCTAATGCTTTATATTCGGAGCCTTCTATATCCATTTTTATGAAATCGATTTTTGAGATATTCTCTTGTTTAATGAAAATATCTATAGAAATCATTTCTATTGCTTTGCCAGTATTTGTAGTTCGGATTTGAAATTGCATATCGTTATCAACATTTGTATCTATAAACAGGGTGCATTCCTTGTTGTAAAGGCCTTTTTTTATTGGAAAAACAGTGTTCTGAAGCTTATGCTTATAGATACTGTTTTTCAATTTATTAAAATTATTTTCCTCTGGTTCAAATGAATATATAGTGCATCTGTTTTTTAATTTTGAAGCAAAATTAATACATGTATCTCCATGCCAAGCACCGCCATCTATAATAACATCATTTTTTTTTGGACTTGCCAAGGGGTGGAAATAATTGTCATAAGAAGCCTTCAACAAAATATCGGGTTTTAGCGTCCTTCTATACTCTAATATAGAATCAAACACTTCTTTGGATTCAATGTCTTCAAATAATTCTCTTGCTTCATTAATTTTATCAATATTTTTGTTAATTAGCTCAAGATCAAAATGTTCGATCCATCGATTTAGATCAAAACTATAAGAAAAATCACAATATTCTTCAATTCCCATGCTTTTAAGTTGAGATGCTATTTCTTTAGCATACATACTTGTTATTAAAACAGGCAGATTTTTATCTTTTATTTTGTCGGGCGGTATAATTTCTATACCGTTTACTTTAGTTCCATGTAAATTTTTATTATTATCGGAAATATATGCTACTTCAATGCTTAATTTACTAAGTTCGTTGATTGCATAAGATAACAATCCACCCGCGCCGAACAGAATCACTGTCTTTTCGCCCAACAATCTCCTATCTTCTATTTTGTTAATGCTCATTTTGTTTTTACCTCCTCAGAGTATATCTTTGTAAAAAAATAACATAACAAATAGCTCTTCCTCTGTTTACCCAGCAACCATTTTAGTAACCCCTAAATGAATCAATTGTTTGGCAATTTCTTTCCACCAGGCACTACCAATAATCACTATGTCTTCCTTTTCTATAGCATCAGGACTTTTTATTTCTATATCTTCTATTTTTTTACCCCATTTTTTTTTATCGTTATCAACAAAAAAGTTGAATTTTATTCCTTTAGAAAGCAAGTATTTAAATATTGCTATTCCACGGGCACTGGCTCCGAATATTATAACTCTCTCTTGTGTATTTTCTCTTGTGTACTCTAAAAATTCTTCTGTTGTTCTAAAATTGGAAAAAAACCATTTGAATATTTGTTTGTTAAAGTTAATATCAAGTTTTTCAGAAACACGTAGCATCGTATTTACAACACGAAATGGATCAAATGAAAAACCACTTAAACTATCATTATTTATGTATCTTACAACCAAAGGCTCCTCTATAAAGCTAAATAGAAATTTTTCAGAAATTCTAACCCATAAATCCCATGCTTCACCAGCATAAATTTTTTCATCAAATAAACCGACCTTTTCAAAAACTTTTTTCTTTACTAAAACTGAAGAGGGTAATACGAAGTCGCCTTTTTTTAATTCTTCATAGATATTACCTTCTAATTTTTCTACAGAATCAATAAAAGGGTTTGTTATTTTTCTGCCGTTCAAGTTATCCCAAACTTGCGTGTATCCTGTATATACTACCCCAACATTTTCTTTGGAATTTTCTACAAGGTTAACTTGTTTCTTGAGCTTATCTCTAATCCATTCGTCATCTGAATCTAAAAAAGCTATATATTTTCCTCTTGAAATTTTTATTCCTGAATTCCTTGCAGCCGATCTTTCCCTATTCTCATTGTATCTTACATATACTATTCTTTCGTCTTTAAATTTATTCACTATTTCTTTTGTATTATCAGTAGAACCATCATCAATTATTATTAATTCAAAATCTGTAAAAGTTTGAGCAAGGACACTTTCAATTGCTCTTGAAACTGTTTTTTCTCTGTTGTATGTAGGTAAAATTACACTCACTTTCGGTATTTTGCTGTAGACAAAACCGCCCTTTTTTATCATTATTTCCTCCTTACATTGCCTACTATTTTTTATTTGAAAACATCGCCTTTTCTCCCACATAAGTTCTTAGGGTTTAACGGTTTCTTACTTACCTACTCGGATGATAGAATTAAAACTTGAGATTGTCAAATAACTTTAATCAGGCCTGCCGTGAAATGCTCCCTTATTGATTTTTCCGTCCATTACTGCTAAAATTTTATTGCTATGAAAAAACTCCCAATAGGCATTCAGACCTTTAGCGAGATTATACAGGAAGGTTATTACTATGTTGACAAAACAGAGTTTGCATACAAACTCTTGATAAAGGGCAAGTATTACTTCCTCTCCCGCCCCAGACGCTTCGGCAAATCACTCTTCCTTGACACATTAGCAGAGATATTTTTAGGCAACAAAGACCTATTCAAAGGGCTATACATCTATGACAAGTATGACTTCAAACCCCACCCTGTTATAAGAATATCATTTGGCAGTGGGGATTACTCTTTGGATGAGAGTCAGACAATTGACGAGATAAGAAGAATCCTAAAAAGGAACCAAAGGGGATATAATATAGAATGTGAAGAGATAGACGACTATAAATCCTGCTTTGAGGAATTAATAATCAAACTTTATGAAAAGCACAAAACCAATGTCGTCATCCTCATAGACGAATACGACAAACCCATCCTTGACAACATCACAAACAAGGATATGGCAAAAAGGGCAAGAAACATACTAAAGAACTTCTACTCTGTGATAAAGGATAGCGACAGATACATCAGGTTTGTCTTTATCACTGGAGTAAGCAAATTCTCAAAGCTCAACCTATTCAGTGGGTTGAACAACTTAGAGGATATTACAATTGACGAGAACTATGCAGAAATCTGCGGCTATACACATGATGACCTGTTGACTGTCTTCAAAGACAGAATAGAGGGTATAGATTTAGAGTTGGTCAAGAGGTGGTATAACGGCTACAACTACTTTGGCAAACCACTATACAACCCATTTGACATACTTCTGTTTCTTTCCAAAAACCATGAGTTTAGAAACTACTGGTGGCAGACAGGAAACCCATCATTTCTGATAGAGAAGCTAAAGGAAGAAAACCACTATATCCCTGAAATTGAGAATGCCCTTGTTCCTGAAGAGGCTTTGAATGCCTTTGATGTGGAATACATTGACTTTAGAGCACTCCTCTGGCAGACGGGGTATTTGACGATAAAAGGGAAATTGACGGATGATACAGGAGGCAACCTATATAGGCTTTCTATCCCCAATCTTGAGGTTCAACTCTCTTTAAACAGGCTATTTATAGATTATCTGACAAACCAGAGAATAGAAAAGACAAGGTATGAACTTAACATAAAGAACGCCCTAAAGACCAACGACTTTCCCTCCTTCATCAACCACCTAAAGACCATCTTTGCAACCATTCCCTATCAGAACTATGCAAACAACATCATATCCAGGTATGAGGGATACTATAGCAGTGTGATCTTTGTCTACCTGATGGCTTTGGGCTATGATGTGATACCTGAGGATATAACAAACAAGGGAAGGATTGATTTAACAGTTAAGATGAAGGATAAGATCCTCATCTTAGAGTTCAAAGTGGATCAAGAGAAAGACAAACCGATAAAGCAGATAAAAGAGAGAAGATACTATGAGAAATACTTGGATGAGAACAAAGAGATATACCTCATTGGGATGGTGTTTGATTCAAGGGAGAGGAATATTAGTCAGTGGGAGATTGAGAGGGTGAAGGGGTAGAGTTTGCCTTTTTTTGCACCTCGTAGGTGCAAAAAAAGGTGGGAGTTTTCGCTGTGGGGGTTTCACTCATCGTTGATTATCAGTCTACACCTGTTTTTTAAAGTCCTGCATCCCGTTTTATTTTCCTCAGTATGACCCACACAAATGAACGGAATGTTCAAATAGATCAGCTCATATACCGTTACGCCAAAAGTCGCAAGGGCAAGGTCGCCTTCCAATAGCATATTTGGACTGTATGGCAAAATTTTAAAATTATCGGGCAAATTCAAGCTCCGCAGTCTTTCTTTGTGTTTAAATGCTTCTCCAATTAGAACCAAAACCTCCCTTTTGCAACCTTTGAGCCAATCCAAGAATTTGAACAACATGCCAGAGGGATCGCTTCCGCCGGTCGTTATAACAATTTTACCTATTTCCTTAGGCAGTGCGCTTTTGGGCTTTAACTTAAACACCTCTTTGTTAATCAAAACCCAGCCCCAGCCCCAGACGATATTGTTAAAGGTTGAATGCTTTTTCGGCTCAAAGTGCGCATTGGGTATAATAATTCTGTCGCATATCTCATAACCCTCACCGATAAAGTCCAGCGACACAAAGCGAGCAAACTCTTGCCATCTTTTTACATCGCTTATGTTATAAGCCCTTTTCTCGTCAACGACTATAACATCGGGCTTGTATTTCTCAACTAAATCATCGACAAATGCTTCATCTGAATCAAACCTATTTATCTCAAACCTAAAGCCTTCCTTATTTAATCTTTCTTTGGCGTATTCAAAGTCGTTAATTGCAAAAACCACATCAGCTTTTGCGTCTTTTAAGATCCAGCCAAGCGTTATCATCCTCGACAGATGCCCAAGACCAATATCCCTTGATGCCTTGAGCTTTAAAATAACCCTGTCTGTGCCTATTTCACGGGTATAGTTCTGCTTGATTTTCTCAAAATTAATAGGTGAAGGTGCAAATTTAATATTTAAAAGGCGTTTTTCTATCTCATCAATGTCTATTTTTCTAACTGTTTCAGCCATTTGATCCTTGTTTGTTTTAGGGGCCTTAGACCATCTGTAGGATCTGCTCGCCAGTTCCTCTCTTCAAGCTCGTTTTCCTGTGGCGCCTTGATTCCGTTCCCATCTGCTAAAAATCCATTTCTTGCCATCTTTATCAGGTTTTTGACCCTATTTGGCAACCAGCAGTGCCCGAATTTGTACTCCTCACCCCTTTCATCCAAATCGAAGTGGAACTCGATCATCTCTGCATTCCATCTGTGGATAGCGCGCAGTATGACGCCCTCGTTTACCGAATGGTCAGACCAGCCGAATTTAAGCCTTACACCTTCGGGCGCTTTAATCGCATTTCTCATTGTCTTAATTGCCGATAAATTGCACTGATCAGGTGGCGTCGGATAACTCGATGTGCACTGCAAGACCGTTATGTCTCTGCATCCATTTTTAATGAGTACATCCACAGCGTTCTTGACCTCATCGAGCGTTGCCATGCCAGTTGACACAATAACGGGCTTTCCCGTTGATGCGCATTTTTTAAAAAGGTCGTGCCACAAAAGCTCATAAGACGCAATCTTGTATACATCAACATAAGGCTCAAGCTCATCAACGGCATCCAAATAAAACGGTGTGCAAACAAACTTTATTCCGACCTCTTTGCATTTTCTTGAGATTTCGGGCAAAAACTCAACAGGCAACTCCCATTCCTTTCTTTTCCTGTGCTCTTCACTGTATTTTAGAATCTCAGGCGCAAACAGTTGGTCAATTTTAAACAGCTGGAACTTAACACCATCACAACCGCTCCTTTTCGCCTCTTCCACAAACTTTAAGCATCTGTTCAAATCCCCATTATGATTACTCGAAACCTCCGCAACAAACTCAACCATTTTTCACCTCGCAGATACTGTGTCATTTGTCAACCCCTTTTAAGTCTATATCCTCGTGTTTTATGTTTATTACCTCGCTTATCCTTGCCCCTATAAACCTGAGAGTAAGGAATACGAGCCAATAGCGCCCTCTTGTGCGTCTTTTTATGTCCGATATGTCTTGACTGTTCTATTTCTTCTTCTGACTGTTTTTCTGTAAGGTATTTGATGAAATCTAAAACCTTTACCTGTTTATCTTCGGGTAATAGCTCAAGCTCCTTGTATATTTTACCTGCTATGCTCATACTGGCCTCCTGCAATAGTTAAAGCAGTCGTGCAGGTGATAAGCTATAAGCATGCCTTTATTTGCTTTTCTCAAATATCTTCTCCGATATCCACATCTTTATTAGGGACTGCCTTGTAACCCCTATCTTTTTCGCCTCTTTGTCTAATAAGTCAACTATGTATGAGGGGAAATCAACATTAACCCTTTTGATTTTATATCTGCTTTCAAATTCATCCAAAGACATGGAGTTATCTGTATCAAGGTATTCTGTTATGTCTTCTCCTTTATCGAAAAGATCATCAAACTCTTTATTGGTTATTTTTCCTGCTTTTCTTTTCATACAGCTCCTCCTCCTTCTTTCTACACCTACGGACACTTATTATCCTGTAGGCATTGTTCCTCAATGTAAAAATACATATCAAACATTTACCGTTTAACTTGCCTATGAGAGCAAACCTACTTTCTCCTTTTACATTCTTTGCAGGAACGATCAATAGGTTTTTATCCTTCCAAAGTTTCTCCGCCTCAATAAAATCTATGCCGTGTTTCTCCTTATTGGCTTTACTCTTGTTTGGGTCGAACTCAAACTTAATATCATATAGAAATTATACAATAAATATATATTTTTGGAAAGTTAAAACACACTTCCTCCCTAAACTGCCAAAATTCTTGTTTTTTCAAGATTTAATGTAGTATGTAGTTAATTATAACACACAAGGAGGAGACAGATATGCGAACAGTTTTGTCTATACATTTGCCAGAAAACCCCTATAAGAGGTTGGATTCTTTTGCCAAAGAGACAGGGAGAAACAAAAGCGATGTGGTAAGAGAGTCTGTCAATTTTTACCTTTGGGAAAAGAGATTTGAAAAAGCCAAAAGCAAGATAAAGCCGCTTGCCAAGAAAGCTGGTGTCATTGCGGAAGAAGATGTTTTTGAGCATGTATCATGAGAATAGTGTTTGGCACGAATGCTTTTATCTCTGCCTTTGCTACGGAGGGTGTATGTTCTGCTCTTTTAAAAAGAGCAAGGCTAAAAGAGTTTGAATTGTTTGTGTGTCCAGTAATAATCGAGGAAGTAAAGAGTGCAAAAGCATAAAGATCATCTCACCGAGGGATTTTGAAGCATTATTCTGATGAAGAGCAATTTCAGAGAAAAACATAAAGTATTGGCGTTGATCTCTATCGCTGAAGCATTAGGAATCTACCTGTTCTATGTTATAGTCGTGTGTAAGGTGCAAAGTTGCTATATAAGATTGAAAACCCAGCGCATTTTTTCTTTATATTTTGTGGTATTAATCTAATCTCTTAGAAACGGTGTCGTAAAATCTTGCTTTTATCTCTCTTGCCTATGCCCTATATCTGCACTACTTCTATTTTGTCTTCTATGATCCTGTAAACTATTCGGTATTTCCTTTTGTAGAAATAGAGCTTGTAAAAAACCCGTTAAATCCTTTCCTGCCTTGTTGGATAAAAGCTTGCCTATGTAGGGATTTTCGGAGAGCTTATCAATCTTCTTCTTGGCTTGGATTTTTAAAGATCTGTCCAGCTCATCGAAATCTTTAGGGCTTCAGGAATGAATTCTATCTTATAAGCCATATTTTTCTTTTACCTTTTCCCATGATACATTTTTTTCTGGATTGTAATTTTTCATTCTTTCCCTAATCTGATCTGCTATTTCCATATCTTCTAATAGGTTTAGAAGCTCAGATATTTTCTTATACTCTTCAGCTGACAGTATAACGGCGGAGATATTGTTTCTTCTGCTAACAAACACTGGTTTTTCCTCTTTCTCTAACTGTCTTATTATCCTTGGGAGGTTCTTTTGGAGCTCCGCTATTCCTACAATTCTGTCTGTATCTACTAACATGGCTTATCCTCCTAATAAGTATTTATCTAAGTAATATTATAAGTATAAATGGGAATAAAGTCAATTTGATATTTCGTGGTATTAATCGTTTAAATATTGACTTTGTTATCATTTTTGATAACATATTACAGTGAAGTGGGAAATAGAGTTTTTCAACGAAAAAGTGAAACAGGATACCTTAAACTTTCCTCCTAAAATATTGGGAAAACTTTTCTTTATTAAGAAAACTCAGAAAACTCCAAAGAGGGAATTTGAAATTGCTTTAAGCAGAAAAAAGGAGGTGGACAATGAGTAGGCCAACTTTTGAAGAGTTTAAGAAAGAGGCTTTAAGCAATCCTGAAGTAAAAAAAGAGTACGATAGATTGGCTCCTATTTTCAGGATAAAAAAGGAACTTCTGACTGCAAGACTAAAGAAAGGACTTACTCAAGAAGAGGTAGCAAGGAGAATGAAAACCTCAAAATCAAACATATCAAGACTTGAAAGCCTCAATAACACCTATGCTCCGAGCCTCAATACACTCATAAAATACGCAGAAGCTCTTGATTGTGAGATTGAGGTTGTTTTAAAGTAATTTGATGTATTTTATTAATCGTCTTTAAAAATTTTTGCGTGAGAGCCTATCCTTACAAGCGTAAGATATTCTTCGTCTATTTTGTAAACTAAAATCAAATCCCCGCCCAGATGAAATTCTCTAAAATCTTTCCAATTACCCACCAAAGGGTGATCGTATGCCTCTTTTGGGAGTTCTTTACCCTCTTGGAGCCTTGCTATATAGGATATGTATTTCTGATACTGATGATCCGTCATTTTTACTTTTTTTAAATCCTTCACGAAGGTTTTTTCTCTTCTTATTTTAAGCACTGCTTGGCTTCCTCTTTGAGCTGGTCAAGTGTAACTTCCTCTAAGTTCTCTCCTTTTCTTACATTTTCCATAGCTTTAACTGTTTCTTCGTTTGGTATCTCTACTCTGAAGGGAATACCGTTAGAGTAAATACTCTGATAAAGAAAGATGTTTACAGCCTCGCTCAAACTGAGACCGTATTTTTCAAATATTTTCCTTGCTTTTTCTTTGGCTTCCTTATCGAGAGATAGGTTAGTTCTGATTCTTTCCTTACTTACGGAACTCATTTTATCACCTCCGTTTTTATACAATACACAATAAGTGTGTATGAATCAAGTCTATATTTTACATATTGTAGTATTTCAAAAATATGGTCTCTTTTATATCAACTCCACCCTAAGCTCTTTCCCTAAGGCGCCGGCGATTTTCTTGAGCGTAGATATTTTTATATCTTCAGCGTGGTTTTCTATTCTCGATATGGATGTTTTCTTAGTGTTAATCAGTTTAGCGAGCTCCTCCTGAGTAAGACCAGCTTCCTGTCTTGCCATTTTCAGTAAAATCCCTATTTTAAACTCCTCATACCCAGAATCAAATCCCTCTCTAAATTCTTTATCTTTAGCTTTTCTCTTCTTCATGTATCTTTGCAAATCGCTCATCGTTTACCCCCCCTTTGAAATTTCCACAATAAAGGATTATAATGGCTGATAGGGAGCCTTCCCTATTTTACCTTGTATACAGACAGCTTCTTATAAAAAGAAGCGTTCCGGCTACTGTTCAAACTTAGGGAAGGTTGGGTCAATCTGCGAATCGAGCTGTTTATCCCTTAACAGGGATAAACGCTCCAGGTGCAAAGGGCCACACCTTCCCTATCAGCCCTATATTAGAATAATAACACAGATGATGGGCTGGTGGGAATAACATACAAGGTGGAAAAGGTTGAAGGTGGTGCGCCTGGAGGGACTCGAACCCCCAACCCGCAGATCCGAAGTCTGCTGCTCTATCCAATTAAGCTACAGGCGCCTTTGGGATTTTTATTTATACACAACGGGAGATGTAAGTCAAACAAAACCCGCGCAGAGCGCGCGGGCATTAACATCAATATGTCTCCACTTCCGGATCGTTTAGATCCTTCTCTTCAATGGGCTTTCTAAACAACAAATGAGCCCAGATCTGATAAGCTATAACTATAGGCACAAATATAGCAGCAACTATAAACATAATCTTAAGCGTGTATGGGCTTGCAGATGAATTAAAGATGGTCAGATTGTATTTAGGATCGATGCTTGACGGTATAAGATTCGGATACAACCCTATAATACCGGTAAAGGTTATACCCACTATAGTCAAACACGAAGCAAAGAACGCCTTAACAGGTGATTTATTTATCAACCCACCAATAGACAACAGGCTCAAGACAGCCACCGCAGGCACAACAAGCCATACGGGATTTTTCAGATAATTATCATACAAATGCGTTGCAAACTTTGTGTAAACGAGGAACACAACGGCCACTATGACCAGAATAGGCCAGGTCTTTTTGGCTGCACCCTTGGATCTTTCTGCAACATCGCCGGTAGCCTTAAAGGAAAGCCACAAAGCCCCATGCTCTAAAAACAACAACACAAACAAAATCCCCGTCAACAAGCCATAGGGATTCAATAGGCTAAACAGCGTGCCGTGATATCCGTTTGCATCCATAGGTATGCCCTCAAATATGTTTCCAAAGGCCACACCAAACAACAGAGCCGGCAAAAACGAAAACAGGAATATAACAAAATCCCACAACTTCTTCCAACCCTCAGAATGGATCTTTCCCCTAAATTCAAACGAAACGCCCCTTAGAATTAACGACATAAGAATCAAAAATAGCGGTGTGTACAGATAGCTAAACATATACGCATAGGTCGTTGGGAATGCAGCAAAGGTAACACCACCTGCAGTAATGAGCCAAACCTCATTACCGTCCCACACAGGCCCCAATGTATTTATTACCATTCTCCTTTCCGTATCATTCTTGGCCACGAATGGATGGAGGATTCCCGCACCAAAATCAAAACCGTCCAACATAAAGTAAACCGCCCACAACAACCCCCACAAGGCAAACCACACACTATTCAGAGTCATCTTTAGCGACCTCCTTCCACCGCTTCAGGTAATTGTCTTGCGTATTTCACAAGCAGATATATATCGATAATACCCAAAATGCTATAGAACAAAACAAATCCAACAAGGCTCATGATAATCTGCGGCACGCTAACGGCCGTTGATGTGGCATCGGCTGTTCTCATTAATCCATAAACAATCCAGGGTTGCCTTCCAACCTCAGCAACAATCCAACCCAGCTCTATGGCAATATAGGGCAGTGGTATGGCAAGAATCATGAGCTTTAAAAACCACCTCTTATTTAGCAGAAGGTCCTTCTTTGCATAGTAAAAGGCCAAAAGAACAAGCAATACAAACAGGCTTCCCAAGGCAACCATTGTCCTAAACGACACAAAGGTTATGGTGACAGGGGGCCTATCGTTTTTGGGGAAATCCTTAAGACCCTTTACAGTCGCATTGGGGTCGTGATAGGCTATTATACTCAACATCTTTGGAATGCCAAACAACTCAACCGCATTCTTCTGATGCTTCTCATCAGGAACCAAAAACAGATACATAGGCGCACCCTTCTGGGTTTCCCAGATAGACTCCATAGCAGCAAGCTTGGTCGGCTGGGTCTTTGCCACCTCACCGGCATGGAGATCGCCAATAATAAACACCGCAATAGCCGCAAACAGACCAAATGAAGCCCCTATCTTGAAGGCCCTCTTGAATAGGTCAACCTCTTGATTCCTCAAAAGGTGATAAGCAGAAACACCCATAACAAAGAACGCACCCACCACATAGCCGGCCGTTATGGTGTGGAGGAATTTGAGTATGGCATAAGGCTGCGTCGCCACAGCCCAGAAATCAACAAACTCCGCCCTTCCGTTCCTTATAACATAACCAACAGGATGCTGCATCCAAGCGTTTGCAATGAGTATCCATAAAGCCGAAATGTTTGTTCCGAATGCCACAAGCCACATGCTTATGGCGTGCATCTTTTTGGAGACCTTTTTCCATCCAAATATCCACACACCCAAAAAGGTTGATTCCAAAAAGAACGCCAGTGTCGCCTCTATGGCCAAAGGCGCACCAAAGATGTCGCCAACAAACTTCGAATATCTGGCCCAGTTCATACCAAACTCAAACTCCAGCGTAATACCCGTAACCAAACCTAAAGCAAAGTTGATTAGAAAAAGCTTTCCAAAGAACTTGGTCATCCTTAAATACACCGGGTTGTCGGTTTTAACATAGATGGTCTCCATTATGGCAACCAAAAAAGATAAACCAAGCGTTAGCGGAACAAAGATAAAATGAAACAGTGCAGTCAATGCAAATTGCCAACGCGCCAACAATACTGCGTCCATAGACTCCTCCCCTTAAAAAAATTATTAAAATTGCTACCTTAAATTTATTTTAATTTGATTGATTACAAAGTCAAGAGAAAATTTATATATTATCTGTTGAAAAATTTTATCATGAAGAAAATCCTAAAGCCCCCAATCCCTCAGATAGCGGAAGTCTATATTGATTGTCCTTTTGCTTATTTTAGCTATAATTGGCGGAAGGCGCTTAAACTGATTCCTTCTGACTCTATCTGCTATACCCTTCACAAGCTTCTCTGAAAAGCCCAACCCAACAACCTCATCAACCGTGCAATTCAGATCATAGAGATGATAAAGCACAACATCCGCCTCATCGTAAGTAAAACCCAGCTCATCCTCATCGCTCTGGCCAACCCATAAGTCGGCAGACGGTTTCTTCTTTATAATGCTCTCAGGCACACCCAAGTATCTGGCAAGCTGGTATATCTGGTTCTTGTAAAGATCCCCTATGGGGTTTAAGCTTGAGGCCATATCGCCATACCAGGTGCCATAGCCCAACAGCAATTCCGTTTTGTTGCTTGTGCCGACGACCAATGCCTTATAAAGGGATGAGTGGTCAAAGAGCGTAATCATCCTCATCCTTGCAAAGACATTACCCTTTCTGAGCTTATCCATCTGCTCAAACTGCTCTATATACGCATCAGCAGGAGCTGTAATCTCAAATATCTTATGATTAATGCCGGTATCCTCAACCACCTTTAAGGCATCCTCAACGCTCTCCTTGCTTGAGAGCTTATACGGCATAAGAATGGCATAAACATTCTCCTTACCTAAGGCCTCTTTGGCCAGATAGGCAACAACAGCAGAATCGATACCACCAGACAACCCCAACACAGCCCTAACCAATCCGGTCTTTGTTATCTCCTGGCGCAAAAACTCAACCAGATAGGTAAAAACCACATCACAATCTATCTTCAGTTTATCTATTAACCTTTTATCCATAGCCTTTCCTCGTTTTTCAAAATAGGCAGTCTCAATTTAGCCCTCTCAATATCCCTATAATCAAGCTCAACAATCAACAGCTCTTCCTTCAAAAACACGGCTTCTTTTATTATATTCCCCATCGGATCGACCACAAAAGACCTTCCAAAGAAACCCACACCGTCTTCAAAACCCGTTCTGTTTGCAAACAGAACAAAGCTTGAATTGAGCTGGGCATAGGTTTTGGATAGATTCTCCCACATCTGCCACTTCATACTCCTATAATCCGACCAAAAGGGGCTTGCAGAGAGTATTATCAGCAACTCCGTCTGGTTGGCAAAGGCCTCATAGTGCGAAGATACATGGAAGGCATCCTCACATATCAATATCGTGGTGTTGCCCATCCTTGTCTTAAATGTATCTATAGAAAGCCCCCTGCTGAAGTATCTTGCCTCCTCAAACATGCCGTAATCGGGCAGATAGTTCTTCTTGTGTATATGAACAACATCCCCGCCGCTTAGATACATGGCGCTGTTGAAGTAATAACCGTTCTCCTTCTGGGCAAATCCAACGGCGATATCTATGTAAGCGCTCCTATTTGCCAAATCCCTAACAACATTACCATCCTGCTCTATTGCCACCTCATAAACCAGATCCCTCAAATTATAGCCACTTAGGGCCAATTCAGGAAAAACAACAAGCTCACAACCCTTCTCAACAGCCATATCGATGTAATGCTCTATCTTGTTGAGGTTTTTGGAAACATCACCCAAAACAGTATCTATCTGGCCAATAGCTATCTTCATCTATCACTCCAGCTTCATGTTTATATCAACCCAACAGGCATGGTGTATTATAGACCCAGAAGAGATGTAATCAATGCCGATTTCTGCTATATCCCTTAAGTTGTCCTCGTTTATATTGCCGCTTGCCTCAAACACAACCTCGCCCCTAAACAGGCTCACAACCTCCTTCATCTGCCCCAAACTCATATTGTCGAGCATCACTATATCCACACCTGAGGCGATGGCCTCCTCAACCTCGCCTATATCGGAGCATTCAACCTCTATCTTTGTTGTAAACGAAACACCCCGCCTTGCAAGTTCAACGGCCCTCTTTATACCGCCTGCCGCCTTGATGTGGTTGTCCTTAATAAGCACAGCATCGAACAGGCCCATCCTGTGGTTCTTACCTCCGCCCACGGATACGGCATACTTCTCAAAGAAACGAAAACCCGGCGTCGTTTTCCTTGTGTCTGTTATCCTGGTTTTGTATGGTTTTAATATATCGGCAAAGGTGTATGCCTTTGTTGCTATGCCGGATAGGCGTTGAAGTATGTTCAAACAGGTCCTTTCAATATACAAAAGTGCCCTGTCGGTTGATTCCACCTCGGCTATCGCATCACCTGCCCTTACACTATCACCGTCATGCTTGAATAGCTCAACGCAGAAAGCCTCATCCATCAACTTAAGCAGAGGCTCAATAAAAATAGAACCGGCTAAAACAAAATCCTCCTTTGCCCTTATGATGGCCTTTGCCGGTCTGTTTGAGCAGATGCTGTCGGTGGTGATATCGCTGTAATAGGTATCCTCCAACAAGAACGCCTTTAGACTATCCTTAACAAACAAGGGGTTCATCTTAGTTTCTCTTTATGGAAATCATCCTCTCAATGGGTTTTTTAGCAAGCTCAATAGTCTCAGGATCAAGGATTATCTGATGTTTTTCATCCCTCAAAGACTCATACAAACTCTCAAGCGTGATCTTCTTCATGTTGAAACAGACAGCACTTCCGCCTATCACATGGAAGTTCTTGGTCGGATTATTCAGTCTCAACTCATACAGTATACCCTCTTCGGTGCCTATAATAAAATCATCCCCATCCGTCTTTGACACATAATCGATAATGCCGCTTGTTGAGCCAACAAAATCGGCTGCATCCCTTACCGCCTTGGGCGATTCGGGATGTACGGCAATTCTGGCCTCAGGATAAGCCTTTTTAAGCTCATTGAGTTGCTCTATCTTAAACTCCTCATGCGTAGGACAATAGCCATCCCACAAAAAGACCTCTTTGTCTTTTACATTCTCCTTAACAAACTCACCCAAGTTTCTGTCAGGAACAAACAACACCCTCTTCTCTTTTAGGCTCTTTACGACATTGACTGCATTGGCGGATGTGCAACATATATCGGAAACGGTTTTGACATCAACATTGGTATTTACATAGGAGACAACCACAACATCGCCCAATTCTTCTTTTTTCTTTAACACCGCCTCCTTTGTTGCCATATCGGCCAGTGGACAGTCGGCATCCATAACAGGCAATAGAACCTTCTTTGAGGGGGATACAACCTTGGCCGTCTCTGCCATAAACCTAACGCCGCAGAAAACTATAATATCCGCATCCAGCCTTGAGGCCTCTATGGCCAAAGCCAGAGAATCCCCACGAATATCGGCTATCTGCTGTATATCGTCGTTCTGGTAATAATGGGCCAATATTACCGCATTCTTTTGCTTTTTTAGCTTGACTATCTCTTCCTTCAGACGATTCTTATCCATAAAAATCCCCCACTAAAAAGCTATCAAAGGATATTAAAAGAAATAAGCAAAATCAAGAAAAATAACAAAACGCTATCTATCGACTATCTCAAAATCAAAACCGTCTAAATCCCTGGCTATGCCGTATCCTTTGTTCCTGATAAGCTCCAACACACCCTTATCGGTCGAATAGAACCTAACGCCTACACCCTTCTTTGTCAGATGATACGCTAAATCAAAAAACAGCTCTGCATTCTCTTCAGAATTCAGCCTAAACAGCGCCTTTTTGGGCTTTTCGTCTATTCTTATCTGGTGAACATCCGCATTTATCTGCATAAGCTCGGGCTTTTCAATCAATAACTCAACGGAGTTTTTGAGGTCAAAAGCCTTGCCTTTAGATTTAAGCCCATCAAAAACAGCATTCATAAACTCTAAATCTGCAAGCGTATCAACAGAGATCCTGTGATTCACCTTGTAAAAGATATCTTCACATTCAATACAGTCTATCTTAAATAGATCGCTCCTCAAACCCACAACGGGAAAATGGTGCTCCCTCAAGTTTGGCTTATCAGACAGTCTATCCGCTAACTCCCAACACCTTCTCCTATAAACACCGACACTTGAATGTATGGGGTATTGACCATCCTTTTTACAAAAACCAACATAGTCAAGCTCTTTGTTTGTTGAAATCTTCTCTATACGCTTTGTTACGGTTTCAGGCCAAATCAGCGGACAATCACCGCTCACAAGAATTGGAATATCAGCTTCAAACTCGATGGCCGCTTTAGTCAACCTGCCCACCACATCACTAACTTCACCCCTATACCAAAATAGCTTCACCTTATGCTCCTTTGCCACATCAATTAACGGTCTATTGTCCTCCTCATCTACCGTTGCAATAACAATATCGTCCAAATACTTTACCTGCTTGATAAAGTGGATTGTCCAATCGATCATTCGTCTGTCGCCTATGGTCTTTAGGTGCTTATTGGGCAACCTTGAAGAGGATAGCCTTGCAACAATAAACGCAACAACACGCTCATCTTTCACCATATCGTCCACCCACCATCCACAACCAAGTTATGACCCGCTACAAAGGATGATGCATCACTTGCAAGAAAGACCAAAGCTCCCTTTAATTCCTCGGGATCGCCAATCCTTCCTAAGGGTACCTTTGACTTGAGTTTCTCAATAAATCCATCGAACTTCTGAACGAATTTGGACGGAAAAGGACCCGGCGATATGCAGTTCACCCTGATGCCCTTTTTTGCCAACTTAACGGCATAGTAGCGCGTCATCTGTATGACACCGGATTTTGCAGCACCGTAGTGTGGCGGACTCATGAATTGCTCAAAGCCCTTATAGATCTCAAAATCCGGTGAAACCATGCCATACATCGATGCAATATTGATTATGCTTGCACCACTTTCCATAAAGGGCACAACCTCTCTTATACACCTAAAAACGCTGTTCAAAACGCCATCAACTCCCTTATTCCACGTTTCATCATCCATAAACGCCGATCCAAAATCAAGCGATACGGCATTGTTAACCAAAATATCAATCTTAACATTCTCCTTATGCACAGAAGAAAAGGCCTCTTTTATCGAGTTTGTATCCAGAATATTCAAATAGACAAACTCAATACCTTTTATTCCCTTAAAAACTTCCAAGAATCTATCCCTGCTCCTTGCTGCAACATAGACCTTGGCGTGCGCTTCATGCAAAGCCTCAACAAATGCCCTGCCCAAATGACCATATCCGCCTGTAACTATAGCAATCTTACCATCGAGCCTGAAACTATCCAAAACGTTCAATTGAACCTCCAATTCACAGGCAAGATAATTTTCTCATCATCTTCCTTAAAATAATCCCAATCAATAGACCTTACCTTTTCAACTATACTATCGTCCAAATCTGTGTTTTTCTTAAATTGATCAAACGAATCCACACCAACAATGACCCTATCAACACATTCATTACTCAATGCCCAAGACAGCAGTAATCTTTCTAAAGGTATACCCAAATCACGTGAAATCTGCTGGATCTCTTTAATCTTTTCTCTAACAGGATAAAAAAACTCGGGCAACCCATCGACCTCAACAAAAAACAAACCCTGTAAAAAGACAGACCTCACATGTATTTCAACGCCCCTATCCCTTAAAGCACAGAAATACCCCTCGAACCTTCTATCAAAGATGTTGTAAGGAACCTGAATTAGGTCAAACTCTATGAATTTTTCCAAAAGGAAATCGAGTTCGTCCAAAAAATAAAGCGAAAAACCCACCTTCTCTGTTAGTCCTCTATCCTTTAAATCCAAAACCTTTCCCCAGACAGCCAAATTGTTCTTTAAAGATTCAAAATGGTGGCATAAATATCCGTAAAAACGCTCAATCTTCAACCTCTTAAGGCTAATGTCTATGGCAATTCCAGGATCCAAATCCTTGGGAAACTTGGAAACAACCTTGAAATGCCCCAAACCACTAAACCTACCAAGAACGGTTTCGCTTTCGCCGTAAGAATAGGCCGTATCAATAAGATCAATCCCTTTGCTCAAGGCATAATTTAGGATCTTTTGAACCTCGTTTTCCTTAACCCTTCCAAATTTGTTGTTTATGCCATAGTCCAGTCCAAACTGAACAGTCCCCAAACCTATTTTCTCAACAATGTCCACAGTTAAAGCCCTTCCTTCAAAAAACCCTACTTTCTGCTCCGAGAGACATTATTAAACGCCTCTTTTAGACTTATATTTCAACAAAGAACACAAGTCAACAGCTAAAAAGGCGGTAGTGTACAATATCTTGTGTAATCCCTAAGGATTGGGTATCCTCCCAGGGACAACACCCAATCCCCAGGAGGAGGTTTGAAATGACAGAACTGAAAAATGTCCTACCAGACCTCATAAAAGAGGTGGTAACACAAACCCTATCGGCTATTATGTTAGCCGAAAGAGATGTATTTGTCAAAGAACATGGTGGAATGAAAAATGGATTCTATGAGAGGAGTTTGGATACGACCATCGGAAGGCTTGAGAATTGAATTTAAAGATTCCAAGGGACAGAGAGGGGAGATTCAGAACAAAGCTTATAGAACCATACAAAAGAAGGGATATGGATCTTGAGGATCTAATCTTAGGGATGTTTGCCTCTGGAATGAGCTTAAGATCTGTATCACAAGCCTTGGAGAGTATATTTGAACTAAAGTACTCACCTTCAACAATAAGCCAGATATCCCAGATTACCGAAGAGGAGATAAACAGTTGGAAAAAGAGGAAACTAAAGAAAAGATACACACTGATAATGCTCGATGGCATGTGGCTATCTGTCAGGAGGAATACTACAGCAAAAGAGGTCGTCCTTTTCGTTTTAGGGATAGATGAAAACGGCTACAGAGAGATACTTGACTTTGAGGTCAACCCCTCTGAGGGAGTAGAAAGCTATTCTGAGATAATAAGAAGACTGTATGAGAGGGGAGTAAGAGAGGTTCTCCTCTTTGTGGCAGATGGCGTTGTTGGCCTTGAGGAGAGGATAAAGGAGTACTTTCCAAAAGCAGATTTTCAATCATGCATAGTTCACAAAATCAGGAACACTTTAAGCAAAGTAAGAGCCAAAGACAGGAAAGAGATAGCAGATGACCTAAAAAGGATATATCAGGTTTCAAACAAAAAAGAGGCTTTAAAAGGATTTGAGATATTCAAGAAGAAGTGGAGCTCCAAATACCCCAATGTAGTCAAATCTTGGGAGAGGGAGCTTTATAAACTCCTTGCATTTCTTAAGTATCCTGAGCCTATCCAGAGGGTTGTATATACGACAAATTTAATAGAGAGAACAATAAAAGAAATCAGAAGAAGAGTTAAGGTGATAGGCGCTCTACCTTCTGTTAAATCTGTTGAAAAGTTCGTTTATCTGAGGGTGGCAATGCTCAATGACAGGTGGTCTAACAGAATAGTAAATGGCTTCTTGGAAGCAAGGGAAGAAATCAGAGAGATGTTCCTTGGGAGGTACTCATAGGTGGATTACACAAAAATCTTGACACGATTTCCAATTCGATAAGCCTCTTATCGCCTATGGTTTTTAACTGTTTTCCAAAAAGCCTCGATGAGGAGAGCCTGGCAACCACAAAGGCCACAACCCTCTTTGAGTTTATCATCTCAACCTCCCACTATCTTCTCCCTAATATAAATCGGCAGAATAGCAAAAACGAAAAGCCTTAAAAATGGAGTCTTTCCACAGGCAACATCAGATGCATCCTTCCCTCGCCGTTGCAGACCACAGAAAGCGGTTTGGCCTTGAAGCTATCACTCTTAAGCCTGATCTCATAAGCCCCACGGTTGAGCCTTATACTTTTTGCCTCCTCAGGCGGGTATTTCTCCTTGGGGAATCTATAGATCCTAAAAACGGGGCTTTCTATCTGCAAAGGCTCAAATGTGTCCTTATCCACAAAATCAACATCTATATTGCAAGTATCGGTTTTCTGTTTGGCCTTATCCAAAAACCTAAACAGAAGAAACTCAGCAAGCCTGACCCTACCTGCCCTAAAAAGGTGTTCAACAATGTCCTTATTTACCGTTAGAGGTTTATCCTGATGCATACAAAGGTTCAAAAAATCGCAATAGTGTGGATTGCCGTATTTCTCATACACCCACGACTCAACGGGCTGGGTGAGCAAAAACAGAAAATAATCCCTGCACAGCTGCAGGCGTTTCTTCGAAAAATACACCCTGTTGCTACCGCTTTCTGCCCATATGCTTTCAACAACAGGGTTATGCGCATCTATCACCCACCTAACAACAAGCTCAAACCGGTCGCTTTTTAGCACCTTCGTTAGTTGATTAAGGCTTAAGTTAGAATCAACCTCCCTTATATGACCGTCAACGCCCAGCGATACAAAATCCTTTTCGGTTTTTAAAGAAAAACCGCAAGGCACAGCGCCGTTTTTAACGCCATTTGAGTTGTTGTAAAAAAATATATAATCCCCTTTGGCCGTCTTTATGCCCAAAAACAGGCCGTCACAGTCGGATTTAGCAGACACAACCACCTCTATCCGACTGCAACCTATATCAGCCCTTTTCAAATTCAGGCTGCACTGTTTATCCTTCTTGCACGACGCCGTTATGACAAAAACAAATAAGACAGAGGCTATACCTATTACTTTTCCAATCTCAAGAATACGCCAAATACCTTATACTCCCCGTTGTTTTTTAGATACTCAAAATCAAAACCCAGATGGCGAGGCTGTGTCGGATAATAACCCACTATCTTCAGAACACCGTTGCTTTTAATCTTGCTCGATTTTATGACGGGCTTCATGTTGGGTATATCGTTCCAGTTGATATTGACACCCTTAAACTGACTAAAAACGGATTTTATCTTCTCAAGGGCAACACTCCTTTGGAACTGTCTCGATGTGGAGCGGTAAAAGCCCTCATAATCGTCGTTCATTATGGCATAAACCAAGCCGACCATTGTCTTATGGACAAGCGCATCATAAGAGGCTTTGGGGGCTTTTGGCTGGTTGTTGCTTTGTTGATTCACCGTCAAACCAGATGGCGGCAGCTTTATATAGTTAATCTTCCACTGGTCGTTTTCCTTTATGAGCCTTATGGTTATAGGCAGCTTTGAGCCATCGTCAAACTCCAAAACGCCCTTGAGTTTACCCGTGCCGTCGGCGTTTACCTCCCTGACATTGAAGGAATAGCCGCTGTAATGCTTAAACCTCTCATAGGGCAGTGCGGCTTTTAGCCTATATACAGGCGTTGCGCTTTTGAAATTCTCAGATAGATACTCTGCTGCCTTGTTGTAATCGTTGTTTTTTATGGCCTTAAAGAAATCATCTGCCGTCTGAGGCAGGCTCGATGTAAAGAAAAACGCAGCAGCAACGGCAATTGCACCCAAAACCAACAGAAATACCAAAAACTTAAACAGCTTCTTCATATCAACCTCCGCATTAATTCTTTAAATCCTTATACAAAAAGTTTAAATAAAAATCAAATCCAAACGCTCATTATGGAATATTTTTTAATTTTTCTAACTATTTTTTATGTATGAACCAAAAAAGGGCAGCATAAGATTGTTGTCTTAGTAAGGCATCATAATGCATATTTAGCAATAGAACATTCTCTATTAGTTTGGTATACTTTAAAAGGAGAGTTGTGCCAAAGCCATTTTAAAGGCAAAAAACTTTTAAATTAAGAGCTCTAAGGAGGGCAAAAACCATGTATGAGAAAGAGATCGAGTCGAAAATCCAGGAACTTCCTGAAAACCTAAAGAAAGAGGTTTTAGATTATATAGATTTTCTATGCATGAAGTATAAAAACAAAAACACCAGATCAAAAGGCTTTAAGTTTAACTGGGAGGGCGGCCTGTCTGAAGTAAAGGATGAATTTACTTCCGTTGAGTTGCAGCACAAGGCTTCGGAGTGGAGATAAGCAGTGTTTCTAATAGATACAAACATATTTTTAGAAATACTTTTAGACCAGGATAAGAAAGAGAGCTGCAAAAAATTCTTAAGCAGTAATGCCGATAAATTAAATATAACAGATTTTTCCTTGCACTCAATTGGCGTAATACTATTATAGCAGCAAGACAAAAGCCCTTCTCATTCCACAATCTTATATGAACTAACAGAAAAAGCTTTACAACAAATGAATAAAATGTAAACTCATAAGTAATCGAATACAAAAGGGGCAAGGCGTGGATGGGATTATCTCAGCCATAGAGTCCTGTTTAGGCGAGATATCAAAGGGCTTCAAAAGGCTTTTAGAAGGCAACTCAAAGCTGAAAAACGGCTCTGTTGATTTAGGCAACGCAACAGATATACTCATCGAGGATTTTGTCTATTTCCTAAGCAAGAAACAGCTAACCCAGAGCCAGCTAAACAGGTATCAGTCGGCTGATGCCCCCTTTGAGATACTCATAAACCGCATCGATTTACTCAAAGGGGTTGTCTTAGAAAACCTAAAACCAAAGCTAACGCTAAACGAGATAGAAACCTTAATAAAATCGTTTGAGGCCTTTAGAAACAATATAGCTAAATTCTTCATAAAAAAGCAACTTGAAAACCTTGCCGAGCTATCGGATTCGTTTTTCAAGAAATACCTCCTGTTTGACGGCGTTCTGCAGTGCCTAAAAAGGATAGTCGATTCCCTCTCAAAAGACGATCTATCATCCTATCCCCTAATCTCACCTGCCGAATGCCAATTCACAAGACACCTGCTGTATCCCGAAGCCTTAATGGTATGCCTAAAGAAAGACCTATGCCTCTATCTGCACACAACCCACCAAACCATTCACCATCTGGCCAACTCGCTATATGCATACTACTCCAAGGGGCTATTTGTTGAGTCCTATCTGATTTTGAAAAACTTAAAGGAAGAGGTGTTGAAGTTCAACAACACCCTATCGGAACTATATTTCATTGCCTTCTCGGATAAGGAATACAGCTTCTTCTCGCTATGCGAGCTCCTTTCAAGGACAAAAGACCAGTTTATAACGATGATAGACATACAAAACCTAAAGGGTCTAAACTCTATTTACGGTGAAGACACCATAAACAAACTCATCGAGTCCGCAGAAGAGGCTCTGAATAGCTTTATGAGGTCAAACAGGGAGACATCGACGATAATCAGGGGCATAGTATCAAACTTCTACATCCTATCCATCGACATAGACGAAGAGCTATACAAAAACATAATACGCAAGATCAGCCAAATCCTAAAAAGCAGCTTCATCATAAACAAGCAGCGGATAGAAAACATAAAATACACCATCGTCGGCTTAAAGATAGAAAAGGACCTAAACCTAAAAACCAAAGACATAATAAAAACCCTTCTGTTTTTAAAAGAGAAGGCAAAATTAGAAAAAGACAGCACATACCTTGCCATAACCCAAAAGGATAAGCAAGAGATACTCTCCTTCCTTACAGAGAAATACAACGAGGTCTTCATAGAGACAAAACTAAAAAACAGAGAGGTCGATGTCGAGTTTCAGCCCATATATACAACAAACGACAGAAGTATTTACGCCTTAGAGGCCCTGGGGCGTATAAAAGACGACGATAAGCTCATTCCGGCAGGCCTGTTTATAGACAGGGTTTACAAGATAAACAGAATAGAAACATTCGATAGGCTCATACTCCAGGCATTAATCGAAAAGAAGGATAGGATAAAACTCATAACAGACAGGCTGTTTGTTAATGCCAGCTTCAACTCACTACTAAACGCATCATACCTAAATGAACTAAAGCACCTGCTTGATGCATTTGACCTGTATGTCGTAATAGAGTTAACAGAGCAGAAGTTTGTGGGGAATATAGGCATAATAAACGATGTCTACAAGAGATTCAAAACGGTTTTTGCCGTCGATGATTTCGGAGCGGGATACTCCTCACTAAAAAGCGTTATAGATTTGGCAAAAACGGGCGGCCTGAAGGTGTTAAAGATAGACGGCAGCCTGATAAAAGACATAGATAAGAACAAATACACAAGAAAAACTGTAAAAATCATAAGCAATCTGTCGAAGGAGTTAGGGCTTCTAACCGTTGCTGAGTTTGTTGACAACGAAAGCACGCTGTCGTTTCTAAAGGAGGCGGGCATAGAACTGTGCCAGGGTTATCTGCTATCCAAGCCCATGCCTATTGAGGATCTTATCTTGAACAAAACCATAAAGGACAAGCCAAACCTGAACATCTTTATGGCATAGGCTTATAGCTCAACGATCTTGGCCTCTATCCACGGCTCATTATCCCTATCGGATGTGTAATAGACCACAAACAGATTATCACCATCTATCTCAACAAAATCGCCATAACCGCCGTTGTATAGATCGCCGCTGTATGAGTGGATCCTAAAGACATCCCAGTCAATACCGTCTTTGCTTTTTGCAAGACCAACCCCCCATGAGTCGGCCTCTAAATGCCTAAAAACCATACAGAACATGGAGTTTTTAAGCCGCCTGACCATGGGTGCATGCCCTAATATTTCCAGCCTTTTGGGCTCTGACCAAACAATCAGATCATCGCTCAAAGAATAGTAAAGCTCATACGACGGCTCCCTTGAGCGCATAATAGCCAGAAAGCCCCTATCGGTTTTTACGATGGATGTTTCGTTGAGGTTGGGCTCAAAACCGTCGGGCGTAATGGCCGAGAGGAAGGAAAACTCAAGCCAATCCTCTGTATACAGAAGAAGAGGCGAGGGCTTTTTGTTGTATGCGCCATACGCCGTTGCCACAAACCCATCCTTGAAGGGAATGGGATGCCCAAAGAAGGCAGCAATATCGACACCCTCTATCTGAACCCTTCGTCTATTTTGAGGCAGCTCATCAACGCTAAAACTGCTAACATAGCTTTCGTTTCTTAGACCGTGCTCATAGCTCCTGCTAAACAAAACAAGCCTCTCATCAAAAGGCCCTGAGATGATAGCATCAAGCTCATTATCCCTAAACGGCGTATCAAACACCACAAACTCCTTAAAATCCCTGCTCCTTAGAAGCCTAACCATGCCGCTTGAGCCGTGGGGCTTGGTTGGATCAACAACCCCATCCCTATACGCAACAACGACACCGTCGTTTAGCCTAACTGCAGTGGGGAAGGCCTTATACCTGCCTTTCTGTTTCTTTGCAAGAACGATCGTCTCTTTAATATTCATCACACCGCTCCTCTTTTTCTGCTTCGATGAGCCTATCAACCCTGACAACACCAGACCAGCCGTTTCTTACAAACTCACCCTCCACCTTAACGACATTGCAGGCAAGCCCTTTTATCTTCTCCTTTAGCTTACCCTTCACCAAATAGCTAACCCTCGAGCGGCTTCTGTAATTCGTTATGATAAACACATCATCCCCGTAAACCTTAACAAGCCCCGTCAACACACCTTCCCTTGCATTCAGGTTTTTCCTTGTTGCGTTATCGGCACCGCAGGCAACAACACCAAAACCGACAAACAAAATCAACACAACGCCAACCATATACCTCATCATCCACCTCCATGTTTAAAATATAAATTAATCTATTTACAAAAGCAACCGATTGGAGTATAAGGTAGTGTAAAATTACTTGTGTCACCCTTTGAAGGGAGAGGGGTTATATGTTATAACCCCTCTTTGACACTAACCCTTCAAAGGAGGAAAAACACATGTATGATTTGATTTTTACACAATTGAAGGAAGAATTCAAGTCAATGATTGAAAGGATCATGAAAGAGGAAAGAGACGGGTACTTAGAAGAGAACAAATCAACAAGGGCAAATGGATATTACACAAGGTCACCAAAAACAATATTAGGTCAGATGGAGCTTTCCATCCCCAGAACAAGGGACGGCAAGTTCAAAAGCGATGTATTGCCTGAGAGAAAGAGGGTGATGTTTCTCCTTGATGACATAATAAGGGCAATGTTCGTGTCTGGAGTCTCATCAAGGAAGGCAGGCAAGGTTTTAGAAAATCTCATTGGATGTTCCATATCATCCCAGTTTGCAAGCTATATTTCCGACATACCAAAAGAGGTCATAGAGGAGTTCAAAAACAGAAGGTTGGATGATGAGTATCCAGTCCTATACATAGATGCAACATACCTGCCTCTGAAGAGGGACAGTGTAGAAAAAGAGGCAGTTTATGCTGTTCTGGGATTGAGATACGACGGCAGAAGAAACATACTTGCATACTTCCTACCTGGAGGCAATGAGAATACACAGATGTGGAGAGAGATATTTGAGGACCTAAAATCAAGGGGACTAAAGAATGTCAGAATGATAATCAGCGATGATCTAAAAGGGCTCTCAAGATCAATAGAGGAGGCATTCCCCAAAGCAAAGCATCAGCTATGCTGGTTTCATCTGAAGAAGAACATAAAAAGCAAGGTGAGAAAGAGACACTGGGATGAGATGCTGAAAGAGCTAAACCAGATAATGGAGGCTAAGACCCAAGAGGAGGCAGAACTCTTGATGAATGAGTTCATCGACAAATGGAGTAGGCTCTATAAATCCCTAAACAGCCTAAAAAGTAAAGTCAAGAACTATACACACTTCTCAAACCTCAATGAAAAGATAAAGGTATACTTTTCAACAACAAACTGGATGGAGAGGTGTTTCAAGGAATTAAAGGATTCTTTAAGAATTAGGGGTTATCTCCATTCTGAGGACAGTGCTGAAAAGTTCCTTTACCTTTTCTTCAAAGATAAGGATGAGAAGTATTCATCAAGAAAGCTCAGATACTCTGAATACCTGATGGAGGCTTTTGGATAGATGGGGAAACTAAGTGAACCAAACAGGAAGAGGGGTGACACAAAAAAGTTGACATTGCCGAGTATAAAATGGGTAAGATGAGGTTTGTTTTAATAATAGGCACCATACTCATAATATCCATAAAAGCCTTCGGGGTTGGTTATTCAAACCCACAGGTAAAAAGGGACGGCAACTATTTAGTCTTCTACTACGACTTAGACGGAAACCCCAATCAAGAGGCCGTTGTCGGATTGCAAATAAGGGTAAAAAACCGCATCTATACAACCAGAAACCTCCACCTTGAGGGCGATATAGGTCTAACGCCTCCAGGCCCAAATAAGCGCATATACTGGGATGTGTTCAAGGATTTTCCAAACGGCCTGCCAAAGGACGCAAAGTGGTCCTTGCTGGTTAGACCAACGCATTACACAAACCCCCTGGGCATGAAGTTTGTCTATATACCCGGCGGATGCTTCGAAATGGGCGCAAACCCGCACGATAAGTGGGCGCAAAAAGACGAAAAGCCACCCCATAAGGTCTGCTTAAGCGGCTTCTTTATAGGGCAATACGAGGTAACCAACAGGCAATACAACATGTTCGACCCAAAACACGACAGCGGCGGTGGCAAGCTATACGATTTGAGTAAGCCCAACCAACCGGTGGTAAATGTATCGTGGGATGAGATACAAAAGTTTATAAAATGGCTCTATACAAAAACCGGCGAGGTTTACAGATTGCCAACGGAGGCAGAATGGGAATACGCAGCAAGGGGCGGCCTAAAGAGGGATACATACTGGGATGATGCAAAACAAGCATGCAAATACGCCAATGTTTACGATGAAACGGCATTTGAGAAGCTAAAAAGATACAAAACATCAAAGGTTCACTTCCCATGCAAGGACGGCTACATAGGAACAGCCCCTGTGGGCAGCTTTCTGCCCAACTCATTCGGTCTATACGATATGATAGGAAATGCGGCGGAGTGGTGTTATGACACCTACTATGCAGAGGCTTATAAATACATGAAAAACGCCAAAGACCCGGTCTATCTAAATCCGTATATATCCCTGGCCAAGGTCATAAGAGGGGGAAACTGGCTAACGGCCTACAGATACAACAGGCTATCGGCACGGAGCAACTACCTGCCCGGCTTAAGGGACGATTTTATCGGGTTTCGCCTCGTCTTAGAACCCTAACAAGCCAGTCGAGGGCATACAGATAACCATCAAAACCAAACCCAGATATAACACCCAGGGCTATATCGCTAAAATAGGATTTATGCCTAAACGGCTCTCTTTCAAAGATGTTCGATATATGAACCTCAACAAAAGGCAACCCTACAGCCAAAACAGCATCCCTTAAGGCTATTGAATAGTGGCTAAATGCTGCAGGGTTAAACAGAAAACCGTCAGACTTGCCTTTTAATGCGTGTATGTGTTCTATCAGCTCGCCCTCAAAGTTGGATTGAAAAAATCCAACCTCAACACCCAAAACCCTCGCTTTATCCTCAACCATATTTTTCAAATCATCGAGGGTTTTAGTCCCGTATATATGTGGTTCCCTTTGGCCCAGCATATTGAGATTTGGGCCGTTTATCACCGCTATCCTCATACGGTAAAGGCCATCTTCTTACCGCCAAGCAGATGCATGTGAATGTGGAATACCTCCTGGCCTGAGTCTGGACCGTTATTTATCAAAACCCTATAGCCGCTTTTATCTATACCCAACTCCTTTGCAATCTTGTTGGCTATAACGGCCATATCGCCAATTATATGTTTATTGGAGTCATCTATGTCTGAGAGGTATTCTATGTGCTGCTTGGGGATAATGAGTATATGAACAGGCGCCTTCGGATTAATATCCTTAAAGGCCAAATAATTCTCATCCTCATAAACCTTCTGGCACGGCAACTCTCCATTTACAATCTTGCAAAATACACACATAAATTACCTCCTGATCGTCTCTTCCCTTTTTGCACCGGTGGATATTATTTTGAATTTCGCCCCTACGGTCTTTTCTATGAACTCTATATACCTTCTGGCGTTTTCTGGCAGATCCTCGTATCTTTCTATGCCCTTTGTATTATCCCACCCCTTAAAGCTCTTATAGACGGGCTTGCATTTTGCAAACTCCTCAAGCTGGGACGGAATAAAGCCGATCCTTCTGCCCTCATACTCATAACCAACGCAGACCTTGATCTCATCCATACCGTCAAGCACATCCAGCTTTGTTAAGGCCAGCTCATCCACACCGTTAATCATAACGGCATACTTCACCACTATCAAATCCAGCCAGCCGCACCTTCTTGGCCTGCCCGTCGTCGCACCGTATTCTGCGCCGTTATCCCTGATTCTTTGACCAATCTCATCGGTCAGCTCAGTTGGGAATGGGCCATTTCCTACCCTTGTTGTATACGCCTTAACAACCGCCATAACACTATCCAAGGCCTTAAACGGCAGGCCCGTGCCGATGAATGCCCCTCCAACGGTCGGATTTGAGGAGGTTACAAATGGGTATGTGCCAAAATCCACATCCAACATAGAGCCCTGAGCACTTTCAAAGAGTATACTCCTGCCGTTTCTGTATGCCCCGTTTAGATAATAGACGGTATTGCGGATGTGGGGCTTAAGCTTTTCGGCATAGCCCAAATACTCATCGTATATGGCTTTAGCATCAAACGGTTCTATGGAATACAGCTCACAAAGCCTGTTTATCTCTTTAACATTGGCCTCTATCTTCTCCTTCAAGACATCTGGCAGGAGGAGGTCGCAAACCCTTATGCCAATCCTTGCGTGCTTATCGGTGTATGCAGGCCCTATTCCCCTTTTCGTCGTGCCTATCTTGTTCTCACCCAAGATAGCCTCTTTCCTTGCGTCAAACTCCTTATGGTAAGGCATGACAAGATGTGCCTTCTCGCTTATCATCAACCTCTCATCCACCCTTATGCCCAACCCCTCAAGCGTCGCCTTCTCCTCAACAAAGCTCTTCGGGTCTATAACAACGCCGTTTCCTATAACGCAGATCTTATCCTCCCTCAAAATGCCTGAGGGTATTAAATGCAAAATAAACTTCTTATCGCCAACACAAACCGTATGGCCTGCATTGCTTCCACCCTGATACCTGACAACCAAATCGGCCTCTTCTGTCAATATATCAACAATCTTACCCTTGCCTTCATCACCCCACTGGCTACCTATAACCAACCTGTTCATCTGGAATTCTCCTTCTCATACAAAAAATAACTCAACTCATTCAAATCTATGGCAAACCCGGTGGCAGGTATGTATTTACCAAGCTTCTTTGTTATATTACCGTATCTGCCGCCAACTGCAAGTTTTTTGTTCTCTGCAAATATCTCAAAGGTTATACCGTGGTGATACAGCGGGTATTCACAGTAAAACAGATCGCAGAAAACACCTACATTGCGGTATTTCTCCTTTATCCTCAGCGACAGATCGGCAGCATCAAACCCGCTATCAGCAAGCCTGTCTATATCCATACCGCTTAGGGAGTTAAGCTTCTCAATCCTCTCAATCAAGGCGCTATCAAACCCCTCTTTCTTTATATGGGAGATGTTTTTTAAAAATACAAGCTCTCTTAGTCTATCGGCCCTATCGCCGCTTAAGCCAAACTCACCTATAAGGTTCTCTATTATGTAAGTATCTGAAACCCTGACATACAACCCCTCAATACCCATCAAGGATAGGCTATCTATAGCCAGGCTGACAACCTCAAAATCGGCATCGAGCTCCTTTATACCAAACAGCTCAACGCCTATCTGCTTAAACTCCCTCTTCTTGCCCAAATGCTCCTTTATATCCCTGTAAACATTCTGGGCATAGCAGAGCCTTGCCGGCATCTTGAAATCACCCAGTAAAACCGCCTGCGTTATCTGCAGGGTTATGTCGGCCCTTAAGATCATCGTCTGGCCGCTGTTTTTATCGACTATTTTAAACAGCTTGTTCTTCAGCGGTTCAAACAAAAACTCACTTACGCTATCCTCATAGACAAAGGTCGGGGTTATTATCTCCTCATACCCCTTCGACTTAAAAAACTCAATTATTGTATTCTCCGCTTTCCTTCTTATAGAGGTTAAAGGCTCAAAAAACTGAACAACGCCTGATGGAATCCTATTCATCGGCAAATATCTCCATAGCCCTCTTTATACCCTCACCAAATGCCGCATCCACGCCAAGCCTCTTTAGGGCTATCTCAAGCGTCGATATACCCATGAGTATATCTGCCTTGTCAAAGTATCCAAGATGGGCAATCCTGAATATCTTACCCTTCAGATGCCCCTGGCCGTTTGATATCTCAACGCCGTAATCCCTCATAACGCTTATAATCTTTGATGAATCTATGCCATCCGGCGCATATATAGCCGTTAATGAGTTTGCAGGCCTTTTAGACAAAAGCCTCAAACCCAGGGCCCTGCAGGCCTCCTGCGTTGCTTTTGCCAAGAGCGCATGCCTTCTAAAGACATTCTCAAGCCCCTCATCAAGCAATCTCTTAAATGCGGCATTCAAACCCATAACAAGGCTAACCGCCGGTGTAAACTTGCCCGCACCGGCCTCGATTTCGCCCAATATGTCAAAATAGTAATACCTGTTCTTTGTCTTCTTTATCTTCTCTTTGGCCTTATCCGAAACGGCAAGCAGGGATAAACCGGGCGGCAGCATCAACGCCTTTTGAGAGCCTGTTATGGCTATGTCTATGCCCCACTCATCGGTCTTTACATCGATGGCGCCGTATGCCGTTATACCGTCCACAACAAACAAAACATCGGGGTAATACTCCTTCAACATCAGGCCTATCTCATCTATAGGATGGTATGTGGCTGTTGAGGTCTCCGATGCCTGTATATAGACGGCCTTTACATCGCCGTTGTCATCCAAGGCCTTCTTTATATCCTCAGGCTTTGCATAATCGCCGTATTCATAGGTTAACTCAATCGGATTAGCGCCAAAGGCCCTTACAAGCTTTGTCCACCTCTCGCCAAACTTACCGGCATTTACCGTTATAGCCTTCTCATTTTCGTTCAAGACATTTGAAACGGCCGCTTCCATGGCGCCTGAGCCGCTTGAGGCAAACACAACCACATCGTTTCTCGTCTGGAATATGGGTTTTGCAAGCTCTATTGTTTCTGCAAACACCTGCTTAAACTCTTTAGTCCTGTGGTGGATTATGGGTCTTGCCATAGTTAGCGCTATATCCTCAGGCACCGGAGTAGGCCCGGGCGTCAAGAGATGTCTTTTCATAGCTATACTCCTACCAGTTTATGGATTTTACATTACCGAGGCAGGTTATATGAAACCTATTCAGATCTATTAAGTCTATTACCTGTTGAATATCATCTAAGCTCACCTTGTTGATCCTGTCCATGATGTAATCCTCACTGACATAATCGCCGTATAGAATCGTATCTATGGCCTGTTTTACCATAACGGAATAGGAGGATTCAAGCGATAAGGCATAGCCGCCGTTGAAGTTGGTCTTTGCGTTCTCAAGCTCCTCTTTGGTCAGTCCGTCCTTCTTTAGCTTTTCAAGCTCGTATCTAATCGCATCGATGAGGTGTTGAGCCCTGTCGTTGGAGGTTGCAGCAAATATCAGAAACATCCCGCCCTTGCTGTAAAGCTTCACAGAGGAATAGATGCTATAGCACAACGATTTCTCCTCCCTTATCGACTGAAACAGCCTTGAGCTCATTGTGGCACCGAAGCTGCTGTTTAGAAGCGAAGCGGCATACTTTCTATCATCATAAACACTAAACAGTTCACACCCCATCACAACATTGGCCTGGGCTATATCCCTTTCGATAACATCAACACCGCTTTTAAATTCAAACCTCAACTCCACCTCTGGCCTGGGCTGGACATACTCATCAAAGAAGAACCTATCGCCAACATCAAAATCAAACCTATCCACATCACCGCCGACGGCCGAGATTATCATCTCCTCAGGCCTGTAAAACTTACCCAAAAACCTAAGCAAATCCTCCCTGGTGTATGAGAGTATATGCTCCTTTGTGCCTAAAATGGGCTTGCCGAAGCTTGTGGGTATGGCGTTTTCCAAAAACGCCTCATAAACAGCATCGTCGGGGTTGTCGTTGGTCATGTTGATTTCCTCTATTATTACACCCTTCTCCTTTTCAAGCTCCACTGCATCTATAACGGAGTTGGTAATTATGTCGGCAAGCACATCGAAGGCCATCGGTATATAGTCCTTCAACACCTTTATATAAAAACCCGTATACTCAGTGGATGTAAAGGCGTTTATAACGCCCCCCAGCTTATCTATATCGGCCGCTATCTCCTTATAGCTTCGTCTCTTTGTGCCCTTAAAGAGCATATGTTCAATAAAATGGGCAAGACCCCTCTCTTTTTCATTCTCAAAGGCACTCCCGGCAGGCACAAATATACCCACCGAGGCGCTCTTTGTGTCTTTCTTAATTCTTTTTATCTTCATCAGGATTTTCGTTCAAAAGAATCTTTCTGCTTAAGGCTATTCTGCCAAGCTCGTCTATGTTTGTAACCTTAACCTTTACCCTATCGCCTATGCGCAAAACATCGTAAATGTTTGAGATTCTATCGTTGGAGATCTGAGAGATGTGCAGCAGCCCTTCCTTGTTGGGCAGAAGCTTTATGAAGGCGCCGTATTTCTCAATCCTCGTCACAACACCCTCAACTATGTCGCCCTCTTTGATGGTGGTCGTTATCTCCTTTATTATCTCCATCGCCTCATCGAGCTTAGAATCCATCGTGCCGTAAACATTGATCTTGCCATCGGGATTTATATCTATCTTAACATTGGTTCTCTCTATGATCGATTTTATCGTCTTGCCGCCAGGGCCAATAAGGTCTTTTATCTTCTCTGGATCTATGTTCAAGGTTCTGATCTGTGGCGCATACTTAGATATGGATGGTCTTGGACTATCCAAAACGGCAAGCATCTTATTCAGAATAAACAGCCTTGCCTCTTTTGCCCTCTGCAGGGCCTCCTTAAGCAGGGCAGCATCAACGCCGGTTATCTTTATATCCATCTGTAGGGCCGTTATGCCGTCCTTTGTGCCTGCAACCTTGAAGTCCATATCGCCGTAATGGTCCTCATCGCCCAGGATGTCTGTAAGTATCACATACCCGCCTTCGTATTTTATCAAGCCCATGGCAACACCGCTTACGGGCTTCTTGATAGGAACACCGGCATCCATCAACGAGAGCGTCGAACCACAAACCGTGGCCATGGAGCTTGAACCGTTGGATTCGAGGATATCCGAAACCACCCTTATGGCGTAGGGGAATTCATCCTCACTGGGCAACACAGGCTCTATAGCCCTCTTTGCCAGATTGCCGTGGCCTATCTCCCTCCTGCCAGGAGGGCCTAAACGCTTAACCTCACCCGTTGAGAACGGCAGGAAGTTGTAATGGAGCATAAACCTCTCATAGCCCTCTTCTGATACATCGTCTATAATCTGGGCATCCTCCCTTGAGCCAAGCGTCGTTGCAACCAGAGCCTGCGTTTCACCCCTGGTGAAGACCGCAGAACCGTGAGCCCTGGGTAAAACACCCACCTCGCAGGTGATAGGCCTTATCTCATCCAGACCCCTTCCGTCTATTCTTGTTCCTGTGTTTATGATCTTGGTTCTAACGATGTTTTTAACAACATCCTCAAAGGCTGCGGCCGTCTTTTCCTCGATGAATTCCTCATCCTCAAATTCTGATACAACCTTCTCTTTCACATTGTTGAAGATCGCCTCTATCGTTGAATTCCTCTTTTTCTTCTCCTTTATGTTTACAGCCTCCATCAACTCATCTGCTGCAAGCTCCTCGATCTTGTTGACTATCTGCTCAGAAACATCGATGGGTATGTACTCCCTTTTGGGCTTTGCCGCCTTTTGTATGATCTCCTCCTGTGCATCAAGCAGGGCATCCAGATGCTTCTTGCCGAACATGATGGCCTCAACCATCTCGTCCTCATCAAGCTCCACCGCCCCTGCCTCAATCATATTGATGGCATCTTTTGTTCCTGCCAAAACCAGGTTGAGCCTGGAGGCCTCTAAATCCTTCAATGAAGCAAACACATCGAATCTATTGTCTATCTTGGAGACCCTAACACCGGCAACAGGCCCCAAGAACGGTATATCAGACAGGCACAAAGCGCAACTTGCAGCCAGGATACTGATAACGGCCGGGTCGTTTTCCTGATCTGCGCTTATCGTTGTGACTATCACCTGTATCTCTTGTTTGTAATCCTTGGGAAACAAAGGCCTGATGGAGCGGTCTATCAGTCTTGAGACAAGCGTCTCATGCACAGAGGGTTTACCCTCCCTTTTCACAAAACCGCCTGGAATCTTGCCGGCTGCATAGAATCGCTCCTGATAATTGACAGTCAACGGCAAGAAGTCCAAAAACTCCTTGGGTGGCTCCTTTGACGATACGGCGGTGGCAAGCACCATGGTATCGCCCATCCTAACCACACAGGCACCATCGGCCTGTTTTGCATACCACCCCGTCTCTATTGAAAGTTTCTTTCCATTTATGGTTCTTTCGACAATGGTCATAGGCTTAGCCCTTTAGACCAAGTTCTGTAACGACCTTCTTATACTCTTCGAAATTGTAATTCCTCAGATACTTAAGCAGCTTCCTTCTTCTGCCAACGAGCTTCAACAATCCCCTTCTTGAGTGGAAGTCCTTTGGATGCTCCTTGAAGTGCTCCGTCAGGTATTTTATCCTTGCCGTCAACAGGGCTATCTGAACAGCAGGGGAACCCGTATCGTTCTCATTGGCTCCAAATTTCTTGATTATCTCCTGCTTCTGTTGTTTGTCTAACGCCATACTCCTCTCCTTCCAAAAATTTTCCACGCTTATATTATACAAAAGGCCTGTCTTTGTAAAGTTTTTTATAATCCAAACCAGCAAACAAAATACCAGTATCAGGCAAAAAAATCAACCGCCGAATTTTTAGCTTTTTTTCTTGCCCAACGACAAAGTCATGTTCTATACTAAACTACGGTAAAAAAATGTAAGGGGAGTTTTTATGGCAAAGAAATACATATTTATAACGGGCGGCGTTGTTTCATCCCTGGGAAAGGGCATAACAAGCGCATCGTTGGGTTTTTTGCTTCTATCTTACGGTCTTAAGGTCTCCATAGTAAAGATAGACCCATACATAAATGTCGACCCAGGCACAATGAATCCGTATCAGCACGGTGAGGTCTATGTGTTAGACGATGGGGCAGAGACCGATTTAGACTTGGGCCATTACGAAAGATTCACCAACCTAACGCTTTCCAAAAAAAACAACTTCACCACCGGGCAGGTCTATTTTACCGTCATAACAAAGGAACGCAGGGGCGATTATTTGGGTAAGACCGTTCAGGTTATACCCCACATAACAAACGAGATAAAAAGGAGAATAAAAGAGGCAGGCAAGGATAAGGATGTATTGATAGTGGAAATCGGCGGAACGATAGGCGATATAGAGGGTCTGCCCTTCCTTGAGGCGATACGCCAGATGGGATACGATGTCGGCAGGCAAAACTGCCTTTACATACACCTAACCCTCGTGCCTTACATAAAAACAGCGGGTGAGCTAAAAACCAAACCCACGCAGCACAGTGTAAAGGAGCTTCAATCACTCGGTATATCGCCCGACATCATCGTCTGCAGGAGTGAAAAAAGGCTAAACAACGAATCAAAAGAGAAGATAGCGATGTTCTGCAATGTGGAAAAGAGGGCTGTTATAAACGCCGTCGATGTCAGCACGGTCTATGAGATTCCCCTAAAATTCAAAGAGGAGGGGCTTGATAGACTCATCATAGAGAAATTAGGTATCGAGACAAACAAAGAGGACGATTTAGACGAATGGAAGGAGATGGTAAACTCCATAAAAAAACCCAAAGACAGCACAACAATAGCCTTTGTGGGCAAGTATGTCGGCCTAAAGGAGTCATACAAGAGCCTGATAGAATCGTTTATACATGCAGGCGCCAGCATGAACATAAAGGTCAACCTAAAATGGATAGAGGCGGAGGATTTAGAAGAGGAAGGGGCGCTGGAGAATCTGTTGGCCGATGTGGACGGCATCCTGGTGCCTGGCGGATTTGGCTCAAGGGGAATCGAGGGCAAGATAAAGGCCGTAAGGTATGCAAGGGAAAACAAGATACCGTTTTTGGGCATCTGCCTGGGTATGCAGACGGCCGTTGTCGAGTTTGCCAGACATGTGGCAGGCCTAAAAGGAGCCCATTCGTCTGAATTTGACAAAGAGGCAGAACATAAGGTTATACACCTTGCAACAAAATGGGAAAAGGAAGGTCAGATCATAGAAAGGGATGAGACATCCGACAAGGGTGGCACGATGAGATTGGGCGCATATCCGTGTCAGATAAAAACAGGAACGCTGGCATGGAATATATATAAGAAAAAGAACATATCCGAAAGGCACAGACATAGGTATGAGTTCAATAACGCATACAGGGACATACTCTCTCAACATGGACTAACAATAAGTGGTGAAAGTCCGGATGGCGAATTCGTGGAGATAATCGAGTTGAAAGACCACCCGTTCTTTATCGGCGTGCAGTTCCATCCGGAGTTTAAATCAAGACCACTAAAGCCACACCCTGTAATCAAGGCGTTTGTGGAAAAGAGCTATGAATCAAAGACAGCTAAAGACAGCCATCAATAGCGGCAAGGTCTCAAATCTATACATATTTTGCGGTGAGGACTATTTCTTAAAAAACCTCTATGTAAAGAGGATAGCCAAAACAAAGAATGCCACTGTAAAAAGGATAGCAATAGAAACAGAAGAAGAGCTAAAGGAGGCCAACGCAAGGGCATTATCGGGCTCTCTGTTTGAGAAAAAACCGACCTTATTCCACTGCCTTCTGGGTTTTGAGCCTAAAAAAAACACCATCAAACCCCCTCATTTCAATATATTGATACTGGATGTTGAGTCATGCAAAAAGGAAGACGAATACACGGTAAAATTCGAGCCACCTAAAAGGTCAGAGATAGCCTCGTTTATCAAGGGGGTCGTATCAAAAGCAAAAAAGGATATATCGAATGAAGCAATAGAACTGCTAACGGCCGCATTCGAGGGAAAAAGCACCGCTATGCTGAAAAACACGCTCGATGAGATACTGCTTCTAAGCCTGAATAAACAAAAAATAGAGGCAGACGATGTGAAGGCGTGCCTGAAAATCACATCAAACATAGACATCAAGGAGATTATAGACCTAACAAGAAAGGGCAGCCTGCAACAGATAACAGAACGGCTGGATGAGATACTATCCCAGATGCCTCCACAGCTTTTTATTCACATATTCTCCTCTGAAATCACAAAGATTATCGCAAGCTGCTATTTGAGTGACAACTGCCTAAAGGAGCATTTACGGGTTTACTATCCATCCAATTATAAACAGCTGTGCAAAAGGATCGGCAAAAACAACCTCTTAAAGCTTGTAAAATCCCTCTATGAGATAGACAAGATATTGAAAAGCTCATCGGAGGAATCAACAGAAACAATAATAAAGGCGAGGTTGATGTTATGGGCGCAGGGGTTTTAGAAAAAGACGGCTTTTACCTTCTATACAACGACGCTTTCGAAATAAAAATAAATCCGGAATCGGCCGCCATGGAGGAGTGGCTCATCAAGACAAAACAGATAAGCCTTTTAAACAAACCCTCCTGTGTCGACCTGATCGACTCAAAACCCGTAAAACCGTATTATTTGACTTCGACAACCACCTCCATAACCTTTGAATATCAAACCCACTTTGGCCTTATCAAGAAGGTATACAGCATAGACCACATAAGGCTAATTGTCGATATATACTTAATCTCTTCTTCGGCGGTAAAGCTATCGTATTGCACACAACTCAACATAGAACCACAAAACCTGAGCATATTTATGGTTGGAAAGGAAGAGTTTAATATAGAAAAACAATCAATCGAGGCAGAGGATCTTTTACTAATCAACAAACCAAAGGACATGTATCTGGGTTTTATATTTAAAGAAAAGGCACATCTAAACATTATACCCTCGGACTCTTTGCAGTTCAGCCTGACAACGGATGTATCCCTTTTGCCCAATGATATGTTCATGATTTCTTATACATCCTCGCTTGTTTAAAATTTTAAACTTGATTTATTCATAAATTTGGGTTATGTTCATAATAGTGAAAGTTTTTTAAAAAGAAAACAAACCAAAGGAGGTGTGCCATGCGCAACACAATCGCAAGGGTTCCATTACCAACCAACGAGCCGGTATATTCTTATGCACCGGGAACTGAAGAGAGGGAGAAGCTAAAGGAAGCCATCAGGGAAATAAAATCTCAGCAGATAGAGATACCCATAATCATTGGTGGAGAAGAAATCAAAACGGGCAACACAAAGGAGATCGTCGAGCCCCACGATAAAAGCTCGGTGCTTGGTGTCTATCATGTTGCAGGCGAAAAAGAGATAAAAATGGCCATCGAGGCCGCTATGGAGGCCTCCAAGAAGTGGAGGGAGTACGACTGGGTTGACAGGGCAGCAATATTCCTAAAGGCTGCAGAGCTTCTAAGCGGTAAATACAGATACCTTATAAACGCCGCAACGATGCTCTCTTTGAGTAAAAATATATTCCAGGCAGAGATAGACTCAGCCTGCGAGCTTACAGATTTTCTAAGATTCAACCTCTATTACATGCAGAAGATCTATGAGGAGCAGCCGCTCTATTCACCCAGGGGCACATGGAACATAATGCAGTATAGACCCCTTGAGGGCTTTATATTCGCCGTTCCTCCATTTAACTTCGTATCCATCTCAGGCAACCTGCCAACAGCACCAGCCATGATGGGTAATGTCGTTCTGTGGAAACCGGCCTCAAGCTCTGTTTATGCACCATACATCTTCATGAAGATACTTCAGGAGGCAGGATTGCCAGACGGCGTTATAAACTTCATACCATCCAAGGGCTCCGTTGTGGGTAATATCGTATTCTCCTCTGAGTATTTTGCAGGCATCCACTTCACAGGCAGCGTTGACACATTTAACAGGATGTGGAAGATGATGGCAGAGAACCTGCCCAAATACAAGGCATATCCAAGGATAGTCGGCGAGACAGGCGGTAAGGATTATATATTCGCCCACAAATCGGCAAACACAAAGAAGCTCATCACAGCCATCATAAGGGGCGCATACGAGTATCAGGGTCAGAAATGCTCCGCCGTATCGAGGGTTTATCTGCCAAGATCCATGTGGAATGAGATCAAAGACGACCTATTCAAAGAGATAGACAAGATAAAGATGGGCTCTCCTGAGGATTTCACCAACTTCATGAATGCCGTAATCGACGAAGAGGCTTACAAAAAGATCGTCAACTATATAGAGTATGCAAGGAGCGCCTCGGATGCCGAGATCATCAAGGGCGGCGGATACGATGATTCGAAGGGCTGGTTCGTTGAGCCTACAATCATTTACACAGAGAATCCGCACTTCAAGACGATGGAGGAGGAGATCTTCGGACCTGTTGTAACGATTTACCCATACGACGATGATAAGTATGTTGAGACACTCCATCTCTGCGATCAGACAAGCCCATACGGATTGACAGGCGCCATCTTCTCAGAGGATAGGGATGCCACAAGGGTGGCCTTAGACATATTGGAGGGCAGCGCAGGCAACTTCTACATCAACGACAAGCCCACAGGAGCGGTTGTTGGTCAGCAGCCATTCGGCGGTGCAAGGGCAAGCGGAACAAACGACAAGGCTGGAAGCCACTTGAACCTCTTAAGGTGGATTACCCCAAGGGCTATAAAGGAAAACTTTGTTGCACCTGAAAGCTTTGAATATCCATTTATGAAAGAGGAGTAAAAAATGTCGCTTTTTAACAAAAGCGTAAGTATGTTCATAGATAAGGTTCCGCCATCCACAATAGCCGTATTCGCCAAGCGCTATATCGCAGGCCCCAATTTAGAGGATGCAGTAAGGGTCACAAAACAGCTAAACGCCCAGGGGGCCATGACCACAATAGATGTGTTGGGCGAATTCGTATCAAACAAGGAAGAGACGGAGCACTTCAGGGATTTAGCCATAAAGGTCTTGGAAGCCATAGATAGCCACCAACTCGATGCAAACCTCTCGCTCAAACTTACGCAGATGGGCCTTAACCTCTCTAAGGCCCTCTGCCTCGACAACATAGAAAAGATATTCAAAAGGGCCAAAGAGTTGGGCATCTTTGTCAGGATCGATATGGAGGATTCAAGCTGCACGGATGACACCCTGGAAATCTACAGAAACTACAGGGACGAATTCAACATAGGCACGGTGCTTCAGGCTTACATGAGGCGCACGATAGACGACATAGAAAGACTGTCTGACGGCAGGCTGAACTTCAGGCTCTGTAAAGGTATTTACATAGAGCCCAGGAAGATAGCGTATCAGGAAAAAGACATAGTCAGGGATAACTTCATCTATTGCCTGGAGACGCTGTTTAAGAAGAAGGCCTATGTGGGCATAGCAACCCACGATGAATATTTGGTATTCCATGCAGAAAGGCTCATAAGGGAATATGGCCTAAAGAGGGATGAATACGAATTCCAGATGCTGTTGGGCGTCGATGAGGAGTTAAGACAGATAATACTCAGCAGGGGTCATCGCCTGAGGGTTTATGTGCCGTTTGGAAGGGATTGGTTGCCATATTCCATAAGAAGACTTAAGGAAAACCCCAACATCATAAAATCGGCCATCGAGGGGTATTTAAAATAGAAAAAAGCCCCGCCTCAGTGCGGGGTTATACCCTTTTCGTATATGCGATAGGTCTTGTAATGCTCAGCACCCATCTTTAGAATGGGCTTGTTTATAGCATCGTTGTCCTCAAGCGTCCAGGAGAGCTCTCCTCCCTTACCACCTCTTCTTTTTACCACCTCAAAGCTTTTAACATACAACAGAAGGTCAACGCCAAGCTTCCTGCATTCAGGCAGCACGCCTAAGGTTATGAGCCTGTAATTGTCTATCCTTTTCATCCTATAGAGCAGCTTTAAGGCGTTAAACGGCGTAATCCTGCCGCCCATACCCTTAAGGGCCTGATTAAAATCCGGTATAATGGCAGAAAATCCGCACGGCTGCCCGTCCTTCTGGGCTATGATTATTAACTCCTCAGGCACCATACTCTTAAAATCCTTGGTGCCGTAATAAAACTCCTCAAATGTGGGCGGCACAAAACCCCAGTTATCCTTCCACGCCTCACAATAAAGCCTGTGTATAACCTTAAGGTCGTTTTCAAAGTTTTTCTTAGAAAAATATCTCAACTGTATAGAAAACTTCTCCTTGGCATACAGAGCAAGCCTTTTTAGCTTCTCCTTGGGCTCGTTGCTCACAGAAAGGTAGAAGGCAAACAGATCCTTTACCTTCTTAAAGCCGCTCTTTTCAATTAAATCGCTGTAATAGGCCTTGTTATACGGCATCATAAAAACCGGCGGGGCAAAAAAACCACCAATCAACAACCCGCTAACATCGTTCATGGATGGGCTTACAGGCCCCCTTATACGATTCAAGCCCTCTTTTGATAGGTAATCCTCGGCAGCCTCAAACAAACCCTTAGCAACACCTAAATCATCAATCGATTCAAAAAAGCCAAAAAAACCCACCTTATCGTTGTGCGTCTTGTTGTGTCTATGGTTTACGATGGCAGCAATCCTTCCTGCTGGTTTTTTGTCTTTGTATGCTATAAACAACTTCCTCTTTGCGTTTTTATAGAAGGGGTTGTCTTTTTCGTTTAAGAGTTTTTTCTCCTCATTCAAAAGCTGCTGAACATAAAATGGGTCTCCTTTATAGATGATTTTAGCGGGAAAATCCAGAAATAGCTCTAAATCCTCGCTTTCGGTTACGCTAATCATATAACCCCTAAAACTTTACCCACCTTGTTGAGCTTGTCCAAAGCAAAATCTATCTGCTCAAAGGTGTGCGTTGCCATCAGACTCAATCTAATCAAAGCCTTATTCGGCGGAACGGCAGGGGATAAGACCGGGTTAACAAAAAGCCCCTCGTCAAAGAGCATTCTTCTCATCTTCAGCACGGTCTCATTATCGCCCACAATAAGCGGAATTATGGGCGTGCAGCTTGTGCCTATGTCATAACCCATCTCCACAACACCCTTTCTCATCCTCTCCGTATTGGCCCACAGTTTGTCTATCAATTCAGGCTCGTTTTCCATTATATCCAAAGCCGCTAAAACAGCAGCTGTTGATGCAGGCGTTATGCTTGCAGAGAAAATAACGCTCCTTGCAAAGTGCCTTAGGTAATCTATAACCTCCTTATCTGCAGCTATAAAACCACCCAACGAGGCAAACGATTTGCTGAAAGTGCCCATGATGATGTCAACCTCATCCTCAAGACCGAAGTGGTTGGCCGTGCCTCGCCCATTTTTACCCAAAACACCAAAGGAGTGGGCATCATCAACCATCAACCGAGCGTTGTATTGCTTCTTTAGCTTAACCATCTCGGGCAGGTTGGCTATATCGCCGTCCATGCTATAGACACCATCAACAACAATGAGCTTGCCAGCATCCCTATCGATGGATTCCAGCACCTTCTTTAAGGAGTTCATGTCGTTGTGAATAAACCTTTTCACCTCTCCATAGGAAAGCCTTGAGCCGTCCACTATGCTTGCATGGTCTGATTTATCCAGGATAACATACTCACCCTTGCCAACCAGACCGGCTATTGCACCAAGATTGGCCTGAAAGCCCGTGCTGAACAGAAGCGCATCATCCTTATTCACAAAGGCCGCAAGCCTCTCCTCAAGCTCTTCGTGTATATCAAGCGTTCCGTTCAAAAACCTTGAGCCTGCACAGCCCGTTCCGTATTTCTCTATGGCGTCTATTGCGGCTTTTTTAACCTTGGGATGAACGGTAAGACCAAGATAGCTATTAGAACCAAGCATTAATATTCTTCTTCCGTTTATTATAACCTCTGTATCCTGTTCTGAGGAGATGGGCTGAAAGTAAGGATAAAGGCCAAGCTGTCTAATCTCTTGAGCTTCCTTAAAGTTATAACATTTATCAAAAAGGTCCATTCTTCACTCCCCTTGCAAAATGATTTAACTTTTTATAACAAAACTGTTTTTTTGTCAAGCAACGAGCCAAAACAACGGCAATGTCAACTTTTTTGTGTCACCCCTCTTCCTGTTTGGTTCACTTAGTTTCCCCATCTATCCAAAAGCCTCCATCAGGTATTCAGAGTATCTGAGCTTTCTTGATGAATACTTCTCATCCTTATCTTTGAAGAAAAGGTAAAGGAACTTTTCAGCACTGTCCTCAGAATGGAGATAACCCCTAATTCTTAAAGAATCCTTTAATTCCTTGAAACACCTCTCCATCCAGTTTGTTGTTGAAAAGTATACCTTTATCTTTTCATTGAGGTTTGAGAAGTGTGTATAGTTCTTGACTTTACTTTTTAGGCTGTTTAGGGATTTATAGAGCCTACTCCATTTGTCGATGAACTCATTCATCAAGAGTTCTGCCTCCTCTTGGGTCTTAGCCTCCATTATCTGGTTTAGCTCTTTCAGCATCTCATCCCAGTGTCTCTTTCTCACCTTGCTTTTTATGTTCTTCTTCAGATGAAACCAGCATAGCTGATGCTTTGCTTTGGGGAATGCCTCCTCTATTGATCTTGAGAGCCCTTTTAGATCATCGCTGATTATCATTCTGACATTCTTTAGTCCCCTTGATTTTAGGTCCTCAAATATCTCTCTCCACATCTGTGTATTCTCATTGCCTCCAGGTAGGAAGTATGCAAGTATGTTTCTTCTGCCGTCGTATCTCAATCCCAGAACAGCATAAACTGCCTCTTTTTCTACACTGTCCCTCTTCAGAGGCAGGTATGTTGCATCTATGTATAGGACTGGATACTCATCATCCAACCTTCTGTTTTTGAACTCCTCTATGACCTCTTTTGGTATGTCGGAAATATAGCTTGCAAACTGGGATGATATGGAACATCCAATGAGATTTTCTAAAACCTTGCCTGCCTTCCTTGATGAGACTCCAGACACGAACATTGCCCTTATTATGTCATCAAGGAGAAACATCACCCTCTTTCTCTCAGGCAATACATCGCTTTTGAACTTGCCGTCCCTTGTTCTGGGGATGGAAAGCTCCATCTGACCTAATATTGTTTTTGGTGACCTTGTGTAATATCCATTTGCCCTTGTTGATTTGTTCTCTTCCAGATACCTGTCTCTTTCCTCTTTCATGATCCTTTCAATCATTGACTTGAATTCTTCCTTCAATTGTGTAAAAATCAAATCATACATGTGTTTTTCCTCCTTTGAAGGGTTAGTGTCAAAGAGGGGTTATAACATATAACCCCTCTCCCTTCAAAGGGTGACACAAGTAATTTTACACTACCAAAACAACACTCGAAAACATCAAAGCACTAATGAAATAATTAACAAAATAACAAGAAAATAAGCATAACGCCAAACATAATTATTACCTTTTTTCCACCTACGAGGTGCAAGAAAAGGGGTATTGGTGGAGCACTGACATGAGATATATTAAACATCAGATATAAAAATTAATTTTACTTTTGAAAATATATTTAAAATTTAACTTGAATTCTTCTATATTATAGTTTACGATTACACTTAATATTTTACAAGTCTTTCTCAGGAAAGCTTGTAAAGGACGAGGTTGTTTAGTAAAAAGTAAAAGCAAGGAGGAGTTAGGAGATGAATCTAAAAAGCGTTGGAGCAAAGATTTCTCTGCTGGCTGTGCTTTCTTTGATTTTTGTCAGCGCACTTATAGTTGCCTTTACACAAGTTAAGTTCTCCAATTCGCTATCCAGTGCCAGATTCGACCAGCTGCAATCCGTTGTAGCCGCCAAGAAAGATGGGCTTGATAAGTATTTCAACGACATCAAGGCCTTAATTACCTCAACAGCTGAAAGCAGGACAGCCATTGAGGGGGTTGCCCTTTTAAGCAACTCGTTTCACAACCTCTCTGCAGATGTTGCCATAAATATAAACCAGGCGAAACAGGCTTTAATTGAGCATTACAACAAATACTATTTAAATAGGGTAAATTACGACATTCCTGGCGTTAGCCCAAGAAAGCCAACAGAATACTATCTCCCAAAATCAACGGAGGGCATCATTGCCCAATACCTCTATATTGTCAAGAATAAATACCCCGTTGGGCAAAAAAATAAACTAATTGCAAGCAACGACATATCCACTTACTCCGGCATTCATAGGATGTATCATCCAACCTTCAATAAGCTTTTAGAAAAATTCGGTTTATACGACATATTTTTGATAGACAACAAAGGGTATGTGGTTTATACGGATTTTAAAGAAAAAGATTTTGCAACAAATTTAATAAACGGCCCTTACGCCAACTCTGGTTTGGCAAAGGCATATAAAAAAGCTCTAAATCTAAGCAAGGGTCAAATAGCTTTTGAAGACTTCAAGCCATACATGCCAAGTTATAATGTGCCGGCTGCCTTTATTGCAACACCAATCTTTAGAGACAATAGAAAAATAGGTGTTCTTGCTTTCCAATTCCCCGTGGGTGAGATTAACAAAATTATGAGTTTCAATGGACACTACAAAGAGGTGGGTCTTGGCCAAACCGGTGAAGTTTATTTAGTTGGGCCAGATAAAAAAATGAGGAACGATAGCAGATTCATAAACACCATAAACAACCCTTTGGTTAAAAAACTAAAAACCACAATAGGCGTGTTCAAAATAGATACGCCTTCTGTCAGACAGGCGCTGGCTGGAAAGAGTGGCGGATGGATAATAAAAGATTACAGGGGCACCCCCGTTTTAAGCGTATATGCGCCCCTAAAGGTATACGATAAAAGATGGGCAATAATAGGAGAAATCGACAAATCAGAGGCATTGGCAGATGTCAAGAAAACATTAATGTCAACCGTATTTATAGCAATATTGATAGCAATTGTATTCATAGTTGCCTCATTGGTTTTTGTTAAGAAGATGATTGTGTTAAGGTTAGAAAAATTTGAAGATGCCGTAAAAGACCTGGTGCAAGGCGAAGGAGATCTAACCAGACGAATAGACATAAACACAGATGATGAGTTTGGCAGGCTTGCTGCATGGTTTAACAAATTCATAGAAAAAACACAGCACATGATCAAAGAAATAAAAGACAAGACAAAACTTTTAGAGTCTGAATCGCACAACCTATCCTCTGCATCAGCCGAAATGTCTGCTGCCTCCCAGCAGGTAAACAATAACACCCAGGAAGTAGCAACGGCTATAGAAAGCGTGGCTCAAGCTATAGATGGCGTTGCAAGATCTTCTGAGAATATCAATATACTGGCAACGGATGTAAGCGAGATTAATGAAAAATTACTGCAAGACATAGAAGATAGGGTTAAAAGAATGCAAGAAAACGCACAACTTGCAAAGGATGCAATAGAGCAAATAAATACGGTTGGAGAGGCTTCCAAGGAAATAGGGCAAATCGTTAATGTAATTAACGAAATAGCAGACCAGACCAACCTGCTTGCGCTGAATGCTGCCATTGAAGCGGCAAGGGCTGGTGAGGCAGGACGGGGCTTTGCCGTTGTTGCCGATGAGGTTAGAAAGTTAGCAGAGAGAACCCAGAGGGCAACCGAGGAGATAAAAGGCACTATTAATAAAATGCAAAAATACACAACCGAGGCAGTGGAAAAAACAGAAAAGACAGCCAGCGTGATATTGGAGGAAAGTGAGAGAGCAAAAACGGATAAGGATACTATAGAAAATGTTGTATCGAAAACAAACGATGTCATAAATGAAGTAAACTCTACCTCCGCAGCAACAGAGGAACTCTCTTCCACCGTGGCTGAGATAAACATGCAGATGCAAGAGATAAAAAAGGCCACAGAGGAGAATACCAAGGTTATAGAAAATGTCTCAAAAGCCGCAGATGAATTAAACGCCATAGCGGATAATGTAGGAAAACTCATAAACAGATTTAAAGTCTAATCCACTTCTGCCAGCCCTTCAGAAGGGCTGGCAAGCCTTGCCCTAAGATGCTAATTCTTTCACCTATTTATTCAAGTGCGCTTGACTTTTAGAGTATATGGTATAGAATACCTAATATGAAAGCTGAAACCTTATTAAGAACAAAAACTATCGACAAAAACAGAACCTTACGGAATTAAATATTCTCTCGTTTACATAGAAAACGGCAAAAGGGTTGTCGGATATGACAACTATGAAAAGAAGGGCGACCATAAGCACTATTTCGAGAAGGAAATCAAGTATAAATTTGAAAGTGTGGATAAACTCATCAGGGATTTTCTCAACGATATAAAAAAACACAAAAGAGGTGAGTTATGAGAGTAAAGAACATAAAAATAGGGATAAAATCAACTGAAGACAGCTTAAATGAGTTCAAGGATTACTGGAAGAAAATAGAAAAAGGTGAAGAAGTAGAGAGAAAAGAGGCTTTGTATTTTGAAAGTTTAAATGCTTTAAGGAGCGTCTTAACAACCAAAAGGATTGAACTCCTTAAAGCAATAGCCAAGCACAAACCAAAATCGATATACGAGCTCTCAAAGATAGTGAACAGGGATTTGAAAAATGTCAATGAGGATGTGAAGCTCCTTTCTGAACTCGGGCTTTTAGAGTTAAAGAAAAGCAAGACAGACAAAGAAAGAACAAAGCCCGTCATAGAATACGATAGAATAATGATTGAGATAGATTTGGATGAGAAGATAGCCTGATATTCCGATTTTTCCCACCTAAGAGGTGCAAAAAAAGGGGGAAGGTAGGATAAAAAATTGACATAAAAGACAACTATAGTATTATCTAAGAAAATAGGTTTCGGAGGTCAAAATGAAATACAGAGTTATCATAGAACAAGATGAAGATGGAATGTTTATAGCTGAAGTTCCATCTCTTCCTGGCTGTATCTCTCAGGGAAAAACGAGACAGGAAGCCTTGACAAACATCAAAGAGGCAATTGATGTTTATCTTGAGAGTCTTAAAGAACATAATGAACCCATCCCTCCATCAATAGACGAAGAAGTCGTAGAAGTTGCAGGATGAGTAATCTTCCAAGGATATCAGGGCGTGAACTTGCGGCAGCCTTATCAAAAATTGGATATGTAAAGGACAGACAAAAGGGCAGCCATATGGTTTTGCGTCAGATAGCTTATCCTCACAGGCGTATTGTTGTTCCAGACCATAGTGAGATAGCAAAAGGAACACTGAGAAAAATAATAAAAGAAACAGGCCTAACTGTAGAAGAGTTTAAAAACTTACTTTAAAATACAACCCTAAAACCTATAAATTTATTATATCGTCAACAAGTATCGAATATATATCAAGCAAAAACGATTTTTCCCACCTGCAAGGTGCAAAAAGGGGGGTGTTTTAGAACAAAATGCCATTTTTTGACCGTTTTTAATATTATTAGCAATCAATTTTCTTGCTGCTATATATATTATTATATATTTAACAAATTATATTATGGTTAGCTTTTCTGCTTGACATAGATCATTAAATTTGTATTATTTGGGGAAAATAAGTTGTGAAGGCAATTAATTGAGAAATCGTTAGGGGAGGTTTAGAATGGGATGGTTTGGGAATACCTTGGAAGAATGGATAGAAGGGTTGATTGATGATATATATTTTGTGCTCAGGGAGCTTTATAAAAGTATAGTCAACGATCCACTTAAGTTACTTGAGTATGCATTGTTTCCTTTTGCTCTCTCAAATGAAATTGAAAAATTACTCAAAAAGGAAAGTATCTTGATATATGGACCCAGCGAAAGCGGAAAAACAACTTTGGCTAGATTTTTAGCCACTGGAGAAATTACTTATAATGCACATGAAAAAACTCGGATAATAGAAGGATATAAACCAAATAAAAATGTGTTAAAACTAAAAGAATTAAATTTTCGAATAAAAGAATTTATTGACACACCAGGAACCGCTTATGTTGATGGTGATTTATCTGTATCGGATAAAACCTATGAAGCTTTAAGTTCTCTCAAATATGATTACTTGTTTTACTTGTTCGATGTATATAAAGTATACAAAAATTACAAAGAATACACTCAAAACATTGATGGAGATATGGATTTTATTGAAGATAAAGTAAAAGGCAAGAAAGTTTTACTCATTGGTACGCATGAGGATTTGTTAATAAAAGAAATAAAGGATTACAATAGGAAAAATTTATCTTATGAAGTATCTAAAAATCCTGTTATTCAAAGGGTTTTATTAACCATGGGGAAAAACAATTTAGTATCACCACCGATAATAGGCAGTTTAAAGGATAAAACGAACAGTGAGGAACTAGTCTGTAGAATTCTTAATATAATGGTAAAATTAAAAGAAAATTAAAAAAGCAATAAATTTATGTTGAGGGTAGGATAAAATTGAATTATATACTTGAAACAGAAGATATAAAAACTAATTCTATAATTGTAGAATCGAATAATGAGAATTTGAAAAGTAAATACAAAGAAATCTCTATAAATATAGCCCAAGAAGGAAAAGTGATTTATAGAGATACAAAAGCCACTCTTTATAGCAACAAAAATTACATTATTCTTAAAATACCAACAGAAGTAAAGGATCATATAAATCGGACAATTCCTTTAATTTGCGTTTTTTCTTTGAAAGATATTGAAGAAAATTACAAAACTTGTGGTTTGGAAAACACTATAGATAAGATAATAAATATTATAGAGAATTTTTCTAAAAGAAGAAATATTCCTATAAATATTAATTTTTTAATAGGGATTCTTAAAAATTATCTAATTAAATTAATAAGCAAAAAGGCTTTATTGACAAGACTAAAAAAAAACATTGGAAATTTCTTAAGAAAAATTTTTGACGCTATTGCAGCATTTTTTACTTCGATTTTTGGCATTAAAAGATAAAGAAAAGGAGGAAACCTTAATGCTTATAAGCAGAAACAACTACAACCATCCATTTAAAACTATAATAACAACAAAGAAAGTTGATTTTTACAAAGCTATTAAGGAAAATAACTCTTTGGTTTCTAATGACGAAATTGGCATACTCTATTATCCAGTTCCAGCTGAAATACCAGAGGATTTTTTGAAATCTTTTAGAGACAATTTAGAAGTTTACAGCGTTTTTGCATTAAACAGTATTGATGGAGCATTTTATGAGATAAGCAATTTTCCCATGAGAAGTATGATATTAAAATATAACGCCATAACGCAAATTATAGGATTCTTGGGAGCCCAGAGAGTTGAAGTTGTAAGTACAAATATTAAAACGGGTGAGAGTAGCTTCTCTCTAAATTTGGGATTAGACAAAAATAAAAGTGCTGACAACAAAACAAACGCTGAAAAAGTCGAAAAAAGCTCTAAAATCGATGCGAATCTTGAGTATGAGTTCTTAGAGAATTTCAGAAAAAGCATTCAAATAAGATGTGAGTTTATGAAAAGAAACCCAAATATAGAGAAAGCAAAAGAAATAGCAAAGAGATCCAACCTATTGGACGATCCTATTATAGCAGACTTTATTGAATCTGCTGGACTTTACAAAAGCAAAGAAATTGTTATTGATCTGTATAGTGAAGCTAAAAAAACCATATCCGGCGGATTAAAAGTAAGTTTATTTGGCAAAACTATCGCAAAAAAGGCCACAGAACTTTTACTTGGAACAAGGGGTGAGTTCTATTTCAATTTTGTGCAAAAAAGCTCTGAAATAGACAAAGTATTAGTCAAGCTAAAGGTTGAATTTTAAATGAAAGACCTTTCTAATTTACTAAAAACGCCTCTATATAGGATTCTTTTTAACTTTCCAATAGGTGTTATAGCTTTTGTGATTTTGAATTATGTTTTTAATGACACAATAAGCCTACAGTTGCCTATTATTTGCCAAAATATAGATAACTGCACGGTTGTTAATCATGCGCTCCACAATATTAATATGCACTATGGCGCCAAAACCCCTATTTATAGCAATTCCAGCCCATCAGGTGATATATACTGGCTAATATATATTACGCTGGCAATATTGATTGGTGAGGTGGTGAGTTTCATTGGGGAAATACCTGTTAATATCCTATTTAAATATAATCCCATCAAAGAAACAATCGAGGTATCAAACGAAAAAGAGCAAAAGAAAACCGTAAAAGATAGCACTATAGAATTAATTACTCCTGAAACAAACCAATGGATTTACTATTCTGACTTTAATAATGATAAAGAAACATCTTTTTGGATCTCAGAATTACATTTTTCAATGAGCAGAATGCTTGCTGGATTCGGATTTGAGATGTATTTGGCGTTAGGGTTGTCCTTTTTTGGTAGTGCAAGCATGTTGGTTGTGTACATTCTGATTTATGTTTTTTTAATTCATTTATTGCAAATATTTATATCAAAAGATCAGTTTGCAGCAATATTATTAATAGTATTATTGTTTATATGTGTAATTTCACTAATTATATTCCCCTCCTTTTATTATAATTTTCGCTCTTATGGAGCAATATACGCCATTATTTTTCAATCATCTTACATCGCCTCTGTCTACTACAGGGCACATGCTAACAAACTACTTGCTGCCTCAAGGAGGTAAAAAAATAAACAATCTAAATTTTAAGCAATAAAAACAAGAAGCAATGTCGCTGCTAATCTTTTTAATCGTTGCCATAGCCTTCCTCGGCGTTTCCCTCTTCATCCTCTCGGCCATCCTTGGGATTGGGGTGTATCTGATATACCTTGCCCTGTTTTTGCTTGAAATTCTGGTGTATGCAGCGCCATCTGTTTTTATAGCTATTATTGTCAATTCAGCCATAATGAAGCTAATTCCAGTTTCAAAGATACACAACCAGGTCAATCTATGCGATGTAGTAGATTTAAGATGCTCTCTGTCTTCAATTGGTTTAGACGATGAACCAAAAATTGAGGCCTATGTGTTGTATGATAAGCTAAACAGCATAATCAAAGAGAAAATTCCCCTATTTTTCAGAGCTTTTCCTGTTTTGTCTTTTCTTCTTGGCTCATTAGCTGGCGCTTTTGTTTCTGTTTACATGCTAAAGAATGGGTATATGTCAGATGTAGTTGTCCATGCACCACAGAAGGTAACTCTGCATGCAGGGACAAAGGCGGTATTCGTAACGGCACTTATAACGACTGTTGTAGTTTCCTTCCTTTCAACGCTTATCCTTTCACCATCTTCCAGAGTAGAAGCAGGCATGGTTTACAAGTTCAACATGGAAGTAAACAGAATGCAGAGTGAGATAGCAAGCTTGGTAAGAAAAACAAGAGACCTATCAGACGATATCTTAGAGGCAAAGGAGTTTCTCGGCTCATATCCCACATTCATTGACTACATATTTCAAGCAGAGGACGAAATAGTTAAAAGCAAATGCACGGTTCTAAACAGTCCCTCTTTTATACTGAACATCTTACATGAGGCATATACAGGGGCGAAACAAGAGCACGATAGAATTAAAATAGCTCTTGAGCTTTACACAGAGGCAAAGGAATTGATAAATGAGGCTGAAAACAGAAGATTTTTCATCCTTAACCTGCTATTTCCAGACAAAAGGGTCAAAAAGCTAAAAGAAGCGCTCTTTAGCGGAAACATAGGGTATCTCATTTCACAAAACAGATGGAGCGAGTGCTTTGAATACTTAAAAAGCATAATAAAAGAGGCAAATGTTATCTTAGGATATGAAGAGGAAGATGAAGAAAACAAATACTACTACGAGAGATTTGACAACGAATTTGATTATGAAAACGACAACTACCAACACTCATATAAAGAGGAATATCAGAGCCAAGAAGAGAGTTATAGTTATAGCTCCGCTTCTGAATCTGATGTTGAAAGGGCATGCAGAATACTTGGCGTATCAATAGATGCAACGCCAGAGGAGATTAAAAAGGCCTACAGAAAGCTTGCTGCCTATTGGCATCCCGATGCTGGAAATACAGACAGCGATGAGATGATAAAAGAGATAAATTCAGCTTATGAGATTTTGAAGAGATATAAAAACTTTAGTTAATCAAAGGAGGGGTACACAATGAAGGTCTGGATATGTAAAAATTGTTCTCTCTTAATCCCGTCAAATAGTATGCCTCAATCTTCAGCTTGCCCAGCCGGGGGCAATCACCAATGGACTATAGCCACAAACGATGGCGATGTTGTCCCAAGACCCGGGTTAAAGGCATGGCAATGTAGGAAATGTGGAATCCTTATTTATTCAAAAAACATGCCGAATCAGTCGGTAAAATGTCCTCAATCGGGCTCACATCAGTGGAGTCAGCTTACTTAATCATAGAGGGCAATTAAGGAGGAGCCAATGAACAAGAGGGAGTTTATGTTTTTTAAAGATGAGTTGAATCTACTAATAGAAAAAGAAAAGATTTCAATGTCTTTATTTGAGTCTCTTTTTAAGATATTGCTTATCCCCTTTTTTGTAAGAGACTTTTTTAAGACAGAAAAAGAGATGAAAGGGTTTATATACAGTGTAAAAAGACTCTTGCTAAAATACAATTTATTGGATAAGGACAACAAAATTAAAGTTGATAAAAGTTGTCTTGATTGCAACAGAACCAATTGGTTATGTTCCGATGAGATTAAAGAGGCAAGCATAGTAAAGATGGATGTAGATAAACTGCTTGAAGACATTTACAAAAAACACCAGCCAAAAATAAAAAGTAATAACAAGGATAACTTAAAAAATCAAAGAAAGAAAATAAACCACGAGGTCTTAGTTCCACTTGATGCCACAGAAACAGGAAAATTTCTTGCAGATGTGATAGCGAATGCGATAGAAAAATGGAATGGTTTTATCTACCACGCCAGGTGCATTCTATTAAGAACGGCAGAAATAGAATTGGGAGATAAAGTTGCGGATGAGAAATGACAAGAAGTCATGGAGGGTGATATGAGCTTAAGTTATAAAATAGACAGCAAATACTCTAAAGGAAAACACTTCTACTTTGAAGACATCATCATTGATTTCTTCAAAGAACACATAGGTTATGACCTTAGCAAAACCTCTTTAACAGACAAAACCTTACACGGTGCAGACTTTGTAATCTATAACAACGAAAAGCTAATAGAGATTGCAGAGATTAAAACGGAGGACGAAACAAAGAACTGTTCTGCCTGGATATCCTGGCATTCGCCTAAAACAAAAAGTGGCGATGACGCTATAAAGAGGTTTTCTGATGATTTCTATAACCTTGATAAATTGACACAGTGTTTTGCCGTTGCTATTGGCATACAGATGTTCGACTACCTGAAAAATGTGAATCTAAACCACATCTGGTTGATACAGGAAAATGAGAAATACGAACACGCAATAAAAGATGCTTGTGAGTTTTTAAAAAAGGAAGGGCTCGTTAAAAGCTGCCAAATAGTAACCTTCAGAGATTGCGTATTTGCAAAGGTCTCTGTATGAAATGAAGGTATTTTTCGGATCAATGTTCTTAAATAGGTAAAAAACCAAAGAAGGAGGGCTAAAGATGAAGATTGTAGAGTTTAACCCAAACAAGAAGGGGACAAACAACAAAAAACCAAAATGCGACCCTGTGTCTATCTTCTTACCGGCAGTAGTAACACTTGCAAGCTCACTCGGCGCTTACCTTGCATGCAAGGAACCTGAGCTAATCGAAGATGCCAAAAAGGTCTTTTCAGATGAAAACTTAGTAGGCGTTGCCATAAAGGCGTTCTTGGAGGGGACAAAGAGAAAAGCGTAGGGCTTAAAATAAGGTGTCTTGACAAAGACAGATAAAAAGAATAGCTTTTTTAAAGCACAAATACTATAACAGCTTTGTTTTGCTGAAGGGTTATTTTGAGTTTTTAAAATCAATGGGAGGTAAAGTGGCAAACAGAAGGAGAGCGAGCATACCTTTTTCTTTGGGCTCTAAAAATATAAGAACACTTAAAGATATCCAAGAGATACTCAAAAGCCATCCAGAGGATTTGATACTTCCTGCAAAGGATGGAAGGCTAAAGAGGTTTCTTCAAGGTTTTGGGAAAACTTATGCTGATTGTTTAGACCCGGACAATATCCAAGAAAGCATCCAGAAACTGGCAGGTATATTTGGCATTGAAATTAAAGATGTCGATTTTTCTTTGGATTCTAACATAGCAACCGACAACTCTAAAGTCATTGAGTTGCTTGAAAAAGGTGAAACCGGTGCAATAGAAATTTCTAAAGGTGTTTTTGTATTTGATAGGCTTTATATAGACAAACCAGTAAAGATTGTAGGTCAAGGGAAAAGTGAAACATTGATTAGAGCCAATATTGTTTGCGTGACCTGCGAAGGCTTTGCTATTGAAAATTTGACATTTGAATGCAATCATTTGATAACGGACGATAATTTAAGTTTTGAAAAAGATAAGGCAAAGTTAGAATATAAGAAAAGGTATAGTTTCAAGGATGTTGTTGAGATTATAAAGAGAGAGCTTCATTTTTACGAAAATAAAGAGAAAATCAAAACAAGCATATTAAGATTAGAAAGAAAAATAGATGAAGTAAAAAATGAGTTAAGTGCACAGTTAAAGGAAATTTTAAATAGAGCAGAAGAAAATATAAAAGATGATATATTGTGGAGAATCGAAAGCATGTGGTGGGGAATCAAAAATGTAAAAGATTATATAATTGAGTATGGAGTTTTTTTTACAATTAAAGGAAATCTTTATTATATATCAGAAAATAGTCAACTACAAGCATTAGACAAAAAATTTGACGAGTTTATAAACGCAGAATTTAAAACTTTGGAAAAAGAGCTGACAATATATTTAAAAGATATATATACATCAAATTTGATAAGAGCTAACCTTGACACACCAAACGACTTTTACAGCGGATTTAAAGGTTTTCTAAAAGATATAATGAATAAGGTTAAAATTGACAGAAGTATACGAAGTATACTTCAAAAAATTATGGATGATGCAGAAGATCCTATGTATTATAATGAATTAAAATACAATGAATTTAATAATGAAATAAAAAATAAAATTATGAAAATAGCACAAGAATGTAAATATACAAATGGATTATACTCAAAAAGATGTCTAGAAAAAGTTTTAACATGGCAACAATTACAACATATAATAAGGGAATATTTATCTGGCATTTACAAAGCTTATTTATATACTTTAAATTCCTTTCAACAAAAATTTATCGATATTACTAAACAAGAGATCAATAAATATTTAAACACTGTAGAAAAACAAAAGATTAATGAATATTTAAATACTGTAGGAAAAGCCATTCACGACCTGCCGAAGAAAAAACTGTGTGATTTGCTGAAAATCAAAGGAGATGAGTTGGGGGTGTATGTTCAAAAATAAAAGAAACTCAAAACTTTTTAAGTTAGAAAGAGGTGAAGACTCACAATGAAAAATCTTGTAGACAGAATAGGAACACTTATAAACGCAAAGCATCCGCTTATATATCTAAAGACCGAAGAAGAGCTTGAGGCGTTGGATGTAATTACAGAAGCTGTTGAAACCATCAATGATAGATGCCCTGTTTTTACATACGACGAAGCTGAAGGGCTTAGATGGATAAACGAAAACCGGGTTGTGCAGCTTCACAAAGACTCAGAAAGAAAATTGCTCATAAGAATAAAGAACCAAATTGATGCCATAGGCAATTTCTACGAAGCCATGAAGTTTATCAGGGATATTTCGTCGGAGCATCAAGTTGCTCTTGCTGTTTTGAGTGCCGAGACAACCATAAACGAACAAAGCCCTTCAGGTGTGGAAAATATTAGAATGCTGAAAAATGTTGTGAACGATATAAAACAAAAAGGCAACTATGCATCCATTTTTTTCATTTCAGATTCTTTTATTATACCGCCACTGCTGGAACAGGACATAATAGTTTTTAAGTTTTCATACCCAAATAGAGGCAAAATATCGGAAATCTTGGATGAAATAATACAGGAATACTCCCTAATAGTTACAGACAAACTAAGAAACGAGCTAATATCTGCTCTTCAGGGCCTTACATATTCAGAGATTGAGAATTTGCTATATATTGCAATATCAGATGACGGGAGCTTGGATGAGAAAGACATAGATTTCTTCATGGACTACAAAAAACAAAAGGCGGAGAAAAACCCAATTGTTGAGTTTGTTGATTTAAGGGGTATATCCACAGATGTTGGTGGACTAAAAAACCTTAAAGAGTGGTTAAATAGAAAAAACAAGATATTTAGAAACCTGGATAAGGCTATAGAAAATGGCGTTGATCTGCCAAAGGGCGTATTGCTCGTGGGGATGCCTGGCTGCGGTAAATCTTTAACTGCCAAATATGCCGGCAAGTTGATGAATTTGCCCCTATTGAGACTGGATATGGGAAGGGTTATGGGCCCTTATCTTGGTCAATCAGAAGAAAACATAAGGAAAGCCATTCTAACGGCAGAATCCATAGCACCAAGCATTTTATGGATTGATGAATTAGAGAAGGCATTATCCGGCATCGGAGACAATAGTAATGACACGCTTACCAGAATATTTGGAACACTACTTACATGGATGCAGGAGAAGAAAAAAGCCGTTTTCTTAATTGCTACTGCCAATGACATATCTGGACTACCTGCTGAGTTTTTGAGAAAAGGCAGATTCGATGAAATATTCTTTGTAGATTTTCCTGATAGAGACTCAATGAGAGAGATATTCAAGATACATTTAAAAAACAGGAAAAAAGACCCAAATAGCATAGATCTCGATAGAGTTTTAGATGCAATGAAAGTTGGATATTCAGGTGCAGACATTGAGGCTATAGTGTCTGAAGCTGTAGAAAATGCCTTTATAGAAGGGAAAAATAGTGTGAGCACAGAGGACATACTAAACATAATAAGGAGCGGAAGCATCAAGCCTATGTCTGAGGTATTAAAAGACAAAGTGGATACATTAAGGGAAGCCTTTAAGAAGTATTCATTTAAACCTGCTAATTGATGGAGGTAGTCATGGACAAAGAAAAGGATGAAAAGGGGTTAGAGAAAAACGGTAAGGTTATACCATTCAAGAAGGACTTAAACGATATGGATATAGAGAAAGATGAGCTTGTGCAGTCTTTGGGCCTTTATATCGGTGGCAAGGCCGGTGTTTCTGATGAGGTCAGCCCAAAAGAAGCAGGAATAAATGGTGCTTTCATAGAAGATATAAAAGAAACAGGAAGAAAGTTTTTAGAGGGAGAAATTACAGAGGAAGAGGCAGAAGAAGAATTTATAAAAAAGACCACTTCAAAAGTTGTAGCCCCGATTGTTGAGAAAGTTGTTGAAACTGTAGTAGACAAAGCAGTCTCTTTTGTTTCCGACAAGGTTAAGACGGTGTCAGATCTTATAAAGCCTTTTGCACCGAAAATATCAGAAAGCATTAATAAAACCATTAAAGAGGTAAAAAAAGAGGCGCCAAAGATAGCAAAAGGTATAGCAAGAAAAGCTGTTGAAAAAGTAGGAGAAGTTGCTAAGAAGGTTATTAAAACAGGTAAAAAGATAGTGAAAAAGTTGTTTGGTTTGTTTGGATAGGAAATGCAAAAATAGATTTGCTGGTAAAGCCTTAAAAATTCAGGAGGTGTGAAGTGAACTTCAATGCAAGCAATGATGAAATAGATAGGATAATGGAGTCTATATCTAAAGATTTGGATGCCTGGGACGGCAAAACGGATATAGTGGACTTTCTGGCTGAAATCCTTAAGAAAAGAGCTTTTTTGACCGAAGAAGAGGCCAAAAGGGATGCAGAGCAGATAATAGAAGGCATTGTTAGATACAAAAAATCAAAGGAGCTCATAGAAAACAACCCAGAAATTGTAGAGGCAATCTGGAAAAACGCAGAGCCAGGTTTGAAACAAAAGTTATTGGAAACTTTTAAAGAGATACTTGCTAAAGCCAAAACATTAATTGAAAACCTTAAAAAGGCTTAAGCTATGTTGATTTTTAACCTTGCGTCTGCTAAATTCTAAATACCATGAAAAAACTTCCAATAGGCATCCAGACCTTTAGCGAGATCATACAAGAAGGTTATTACTATGTTGACAAAACAGAGTTTGCATACAAGCTTTTGACAAAGGGCAAGTATTACTTCCTCTCCCGCCCCAGGCGCTTCGGCAAATCACTCTTCCTTGACACATTGGCAGAGATATTCTTAGGGCACAAGGAGCTATTCAAAGGGCTATACATCTATGACAAGTATGACTTCAAGCCCCACCCTGTCATAAGGATATCATTTGGCAGTGGGGATTACTCTTTAGATGAGAGCCAGACAATCAATGAGATAAAGTACATATTAGAGGACAACTTAGAGACTCTGGGTTTAGAGTGTAAAGACCTAAATGACTTCAAAGACTGTTTCAGACAACTCATAAAAGAAGCCTATCTTAAACACTCCCAACGAGTCGTCATCCTCATAGACGAATACGACAAACCCATCCTTGACAACATCACAAACAAGGATATGGCAAAAAGGGCAAGAAACATACTAAAGAACTTCTACTCTGTAATAAAGGACAGCGACAGATACATCAGGTTTGTCTTTATTACTGGAGTAAGCAAGTTCTCAAAGCTCAACCTATTCAGTGGTTTGAACAACTTAGAGGATATTACAATTGATGAGAACTATGCAGAAATCTGCGGCTATACACATGATGACCTGTTGACTGTCTTCAAAGACAGAATAGAGGGTGCAGACTTAGAGTTGGTCAAGAGGTGGTATAACGGTTATAACTACTTTGGCAAACCACTATACAACCCATTTGACATACTGCTCTTTCTTTCCAAAAACCATGAGTTTAGAAACTACTGGTGGCAGACAGGAAATCCATCTTTCTTGATAGAGAAGCTAAAGGAAGAAAACCACTACATACCAGAGATTGAGAATGCACTCATATCAGAAGAAGCATTAGAGGCCTTTGATGTGGAATACATTGACTTTAGAGCACTTCTGTGGCAGACGGGGTATTTGACGATAGATGAGAGGATAACAGATGAAAGAGGGAGGCTGAAGTATAAGCTGAAGATACCAAACTTAGAGATCCAATACTCCCTGAATGAACTTTTCATCCTCTACCTCACAAACCAGAGACAGGAGATGTACAGATATGAGGATAACCTCTATGAGGCCCTAAAGACCAACGACTTTCACTCCTTCATCAACCACCTAAAGACCATCTTTGCAACCATTCCCTATCAGAACTATGCAAACAACATCATATCCAAGTATGAGGGATACTATAGTAGCGTTATCTTTGTCTACCTAATGGCTTTGGGCTACGATGTGATACCTGAGGATATAACAAACAAGGGAAGGATTGATTTAACAGTTAAGATGAAGGATAAGATCCTCATCTTAGAGTTCAAAGTAGATCAGGAGAAAGACAAACCGATAAAGCAGATAAAAGAGAGAAGATACTATGAGAAATACTTGAATGAGAACAAAGAGATATACCTCATTGGGATGGTGTTTGATTCAAGAGAGAGGAATATTAGCCAGTGGGAAGTTGAGAGGGTGGATGGGTAGATGGGTGGATGAGTGGATGGGGAGATGGGATTTTAGAATGCCCCTTTTTTGCACTGCGAGGTGGAAAAAAAAGGGGGGGTGTATTAAAGAAAGAGATGATTAGGATATGGAAGTTATAAAAAATCCACCCAGCAATCTCTCCATAGAAGCCTCTGCGGGAAGCGGCAAGACATACAGGTTGGCTGAGAGGTTTTTAGAGCTGCTCAGCCTATACCTAAAAGCAAAACAAAAAGCCACTAATCCAAATCTCTGCTCTGCAAATTGTAAACTTAATGTTATTCCAAATTCCATAGATTCCATCATAGCCATAACCTTCACAAATAAAGCCGCCGCTGAGATGAAGGAGAGGGTCATATCGTTCTTAAAATCACTTGCCGATATACAATCTGACAATGCCCCCAATGTGGGGCTTGATAAAGACGCATCACTTAAGATGCTCATTGAGATTATCGAGAACTTCTCAGACTTCCACATAACAACTATTGACTCGTTCATGAACAGAATCCTTAAAGCCTTTTCCGTTGACTTAAACATACATCCGGACTATGAGATAACATTTGATAGGGATGCGATTTTCGATGAGGCTTTTGAAACGCTTGTATCGGACAGATCCAATGCAGAGGAGTTGCTGGATTTTCTAAAGAGGCTCTTATTACTTAGCCAATACGAGGGGATGAACCCAAAGGCTATTGTTAAAAAAGGTCTTAAGAGGCTTGAAGAAGTTGAAGTTGATGAAGATGTAATTGGATTTTCTGATCTGACTTCAGGGTTCAATATTGAGGCAAGAAACTTAGAAGATGTTGAAAAGGTATTGAAAAAGAGGGCGAAGCAGCATGTCGAAATTGTTAAAAAGATAGCAACAGAGGAGCTGGCCAAAAGCAAGAATAGAGCCTTAAATAAAACCTTTGCCAAAACACTCACCGAGCTAACTGAGGAAAACCTCTTGGACAACTATGACAAGCTCAAAAAAAGGCAAACAGGGGAAAGCAAGATATTTAACAACAACAAAACCCTTCCGCCAGAGACAGAAAAAGCCTTCAACGAGAGCCTAAACAGGCTAATAGAGACAGCAGAGCAGTTTTTTCTCATAAAGGGTGTCTATGAAACAGAGATAATAAGAGAGCAGCTAAATAAGCTAAATCAGCTTGAAGAAAAGATAAAGAACTCCCTAAATATTGTTGAAATCAGCACCATCTCCAAAGATATTAGCAGTATCCTAAGAAGGGATATGGGTGTAAGCTATGCCTTCTGCAGACTCGGTGAGCGGATATCCCACTATCTGATTGATGAGTTTCAGGATACATCCCACAGCCAGTTTGAGGCAATGGAGCCCTTAATCGACAACACCCTTGCAGGTGAGGGCAGCGTCTTTGTTGTGGGCGATAAGAAGCAGGCAATATACGCCTGGCGTGGCGGAGATTACACCATATTCGACAGGATTACATCCAAAAGAGGTATAAAAAAGAGCAGGCTTAAGGTAAATTACAGATCAGAGGGCAATATAGTGAGCTTCAACAACAGGGTATTCAAGGTTGCAAAGCTGCTTAATGAGGACTTTGCCTCTGCTATTTCAAAAAACGATGCAAAAGATAAGATAAAAAACGCCATTATCGATATATACAAATACTCCTATCAGAAGATAAACAAAGAGAAAAACAAGACTTTGGGCTATATCGAGATAAAACTCGCCGATGAGAATGCAATAAAGGACAACGAGGATGAGTTTTACAGAAAGAGCATTCTCAAGCTAATGGATAGGCTCATAAACAAGTTCAAACTGAAGCCCTCACAGATTATGATTCTGATCAGGCAGAAGGAAAACATCAAAAAGGTCTTTGCCTGGCTCAAAGAGGAATTCCCAGGTATTGAATTCATTACTGAGGATTCGCTAACACTAACAAGCAACATAGAGATAAAAAAGCTTCTGCTTGTTGCCTCTGCTTTAGCATTTGAAGAAGAACCCGTATACAGAAGAGCATTAGAGCTTCTAAATTGCAATATAGACATAGACAGTATAGTTGAGCAGATAAAGGGATTAACGCCCTATGAGGTCTTTGTAAAGCTGCTCAGCCTTGATGGGTTTGACAGCAAAAACAACAAGGTCTATTTCGATAGGCTCTTGGAAGAGGTCTTGAAGCTAACAGAGCAACAAAAAAGCCTTCAGGAGATTATTCAATACTTCTATGACAACCCAGACATCACCATAACCCTAAACGAAGAGGTCGAAGCGGTAAGGATCATGACCATACACAAGGCAAAGGGGCTTGAAAGCCACACGGTTGTTGTGCCGTTTTATGATTGGAGTCTGTTTAGCTATCCAAAAAACTTCTATAGAGCCGTTGACCTATCGCCTATTTTGAAAGACAAAAAGGCATTTCTGAATTTAGATAGCAAAATCAGGCTATTCTTGGATGATGCAGCAGAGCAATACACAGACTTTATAAAGACGCAGTTCATAGAAGCCCTAAACCTCATGTATGTTGCAAATACAAGGGCAAAAGAAAACCTATTCATAATAGGGACATTCAAAAATAAAAAGAGCAGCAGAATGACATCGGGTGATATGCTTGATTCCATCCTTAAAGCGGCATATCCGGATAAGCTGAAGCAAAGGTTCTTTCTTAAGGTTTTAAAGCTTGGGGAACTTAAGAAGCAGGAAGAGGATAAGAGAAAGAGTGATAGTGTTAGTGATGGTGATTGTGGGATTGAGCAGTTGCCCAAAAGAGTCTCTATATCGAGGGAGTTTTTAAAGGTCTATCCCAAAGAGACCTTCAATACCAACATAGAGGAGAAAAGGCTGGGCAATCTCTATCATCTTGCCATGTCATTCATTGGCTCAACAGACGGTAAAAATATAGACGAGGCAGCAGAAAAAGCCTATCAGAAGGCAAAAAGCGTAATGGGATACGAAAACCCAAAGGCTGTTGGTTTGATAAAAAACACGCTTGAAGATTTAAGGGATTACTTTGAGAAGATAGAAAGCTTCCACAACGAGAAGGAGTTTGTGGACAGTTACGGCAACATCCTAAGACCAGACAGAATCACAACAAAAAACGGCCAGATTTACATAATAGACTTCAAAAGCGGCAAAAAAGAAAACGAACACATAAAGCAGATAGAGGGTTATGTAAAGCTATTCAAAAAGGCAAAGGGCATCATATACTATGCAGATGAAAGGGAAATAGTCCATGTCGGCTGAGTTTTATAAAATCGATTTAGGCAAAAACTATCCTGAGTTTATTGCAAACCTCCTTACATCCTTAAAGGACAATTACAAAAGGATAGTGTTCATATCGGCAAACAAGCGCCCCATCAGGTTTATAGAAAAACAGATAAGCCCAGAAATCGCTTTAGGTGTGGATTTTTTCACAATCGATGAATTTGTGCAGTGGATAGTGACAGAATACTTAAACCCCGCACCGACCATACAGACCAAGCTCTTTAGGCAGCTTTACTTCCTTGATTTGATAAAATCCACCATCGGTGAAAAAGAGTCGCTATTTGGCACAGATGATGCACGGCTCCTTGGATGGGCAAAGAGGCTGTCGTCCCTGTTTGATGAGATAGATAGGCAACTCTTGGATGAAAGGCTTGCCGATTTTCAATACATAGAAGCCATTGAGGAAGCAGAGCGTATACTCAGCAGGCTAAAAAGCCTATATGCGAAATACAGGGAGGATTTAAAAGACTTCACATACTCAGGCGATAGCTTCAGGCGTGCGGTTGAGATAACAAAAAAAGATGCATTCAAAGATGATTTTAGAGGCTCACTTTTTATCTATAGCGGCATTGTCTATCTTTCTAACTCCGATTTGGAAATTATAAAGAACATATCAACCATTGCCGACATAATCTATCTATCCCAAACAGACCTTCTAAAAAGGGAAAAGACAAAGGGCAAGATAGGCTTTTCGACTTTTAAGGTGATAGACGAGCTTGAGGCAAAACTCAAAAAAGCTATAAACGCAAAGACAATATATAAAGGATGTGAAGAAGAAGAGAAAAAGGTTGCCAAGCCAGAAACAGAGCTATCTTTCTATCAATTTGCAGACACGCATACACAGGCAGAGGCAATCTTCAATATCCTAAAAAAGCACAAAAAGATAAAAAAACCGGATAAGCTTGCTGTAATACTGCCCAATCAGGCAACGCTATTCCCCCTTCTTTCCTTTATTGATAAGGATTACAACATAAACATAACAATGGGCTTTCCATTTTTAAACACAAATATCGGCATGTTTGTTGACTCAGTCTTTGAGCTTGCGCTTGATTTGAAAAACAGGGGGCAAAAGCCCCAGACTGCAAACTCAAAGCTGCTGCTTAAGCTTCTAAACTCAAGCATCATAGGCCTTTTTAAAGACGACATAATTCAAGAGGCTAAAGAGATAAAAAGAGAGTTATTTGAAAAAGGAGCGGGGAGCTATACATTTAAAAACAACTCAGCTATCCACTTTCTCATAAGCAACTTTGTCAATATAGACAGTCTCAAAGCCCTAAAAGAGGCATTTATGGGGCTGATTGGTCGTATTGATGAGAAAAAATTAGAGGGATTTGAGCTTGAATCCCAGCTACTTCAGTTGCTTCAGGCCCAGATCATAGATGCCATAGATAGCTTAGCAGACAGAAGCATAGACCTAAAATTTGCCTATCAGCTAACCAAAGAGATACTAAAAGATATAGAGGTTCCATTTGAAGGGTATCCGTTAAAAGGCATTCAAATCATGGGAATGCTTGAGGCTCGCTCTTTGTCCTTTGATGAGGTTGTTGTGGCCGATGTCAACGAGGGTGTCTTGCCCTCTGCCGACAAAATCGACCCGCTTCTGCCTGAGGAGATAAAGGTCGCTTTGGGTTTAACATCATTTAAACAGAAGGAAGCACTCGTTAGGTATAACTTCTTTAGGCTCATATATTCATCAAGGAAAGCCCACATCATGTATAAGGTTGGCTCAACGGGCATGGAGAAGTTCATAAAAAGCAGGTTTGCAGAGCAGCTAATCCTGCTTGAGGAGCTAAAGGACAAAAAACCAAATATATGCACACCAAAAATAAGCCTTAAGGTTGCAAAAGACACCGCAAATTACATAGAAAAGGATGAAGAGGCTATAAACTACTTCAACCATCTAACACTCTTCTCACCCACAGAGATAGACGCCTATCTAAACTGCCCGTATGCCCACTATTTAAGATATATCAAAAAGATAGAGCCGAGGGTTAGCTTGGAGGATAAGTTTGAAGCGAATCTATTGGGAAGCATCATACACAAACTGCTTGAGGAAGGCTTTAAAGAGTTTAAGGGTAAGAGGTTGAGTAAAAGCGATTTAGAAAAGATAAAAAAGAGTATCTTAAAAAGATTAGACCAGATCTTTAAAAACCCCGATGAAGAGACCAGGGGCTTTTTAGAGAGGCTATCAGAATTTGAAAGGGCTGGCCTGCCCATCATTTTAAAGCACAGGCTATCCAACTACTTTTTGGCAATAACCAACAGCAAAGACTTCAAACCGTTTGAGGTTATCGAGACAGAATACGATAAAGGTGCTTTTGAGATGGAACTCGACTCAGGAGTCAAGGCCACACTTTGGGGAAAAATAGACAGAATAGATAAGATTGGTGATACTTTAAGGATAGTTGACTACAAAGCCGGCATGCACAGCCTAAAACCAAAAACAACAAAGATTGCACAGCTAAACCAAAAACTGAAGCACGACCTATTCAACGACGAACAACTAAAAGGGGTAAGAGACACGGCTGTCTCCTTCCAGCTTGCCGTCTATATGTTAATTGCATCAAATATGTGGAAGGATAAAGAAATAACAACGGAACTTCACTATTTAGGAAAAACCAAAGCAGCAGAAAAAGGCCCAACGAGCAAGGACATAGAAACATACAAAGACCTCCTGCGATATACGCTAAACCACATGAAAAACTCCAAATATATCTACGCCCTGCCATCAGACAGATGCAGTTTCTGCCCGTATAACTACTTCTGTAAATTCGGAGGTTAAAAGGCTATCTTTGCGGGAATAGCTCAATGATCTTTTCTAAGCCGTTTATTGCCTCTTCAATATCTTTGGGCGATAGATCTACATCAATAACGAACTCGTCATCCTCATGGTTTGGTTTTAGCTGTTTGGGCTTAAGCTCGCAGCACAGATGAATCCTGATTTTAACTTTACTATCTGGGCTTTTATCGAGCAGCTCAAAATAGATCGCAGGCTCTATAAACCCAATTGCATTGTATTCTGGCTCTTTGCCTCTGGATATGGTTTTAAACCACTCAAGAAGCTCCTTTAGCTCCCATGTCAAAATGGATGGGTCTTCTGCATTAAACTCAGCACCGCTTTTGTCTTTAATATTCACCCTGACATTGAGCCAGTTCTTGTCGTATTTATCAGCAAAACTCTCAATATCCGGGAACTGATAGCCGGTTATAGAAAAAGAAAAAACCAACCCGTTTCGAGCCTTAAAAGCAACAGCAGGATTTTGCATGGAAACTCCTTTTTATCCAAATACTTCTAAAAATGGCAGTATATTACCCCTTGGATTGTGCTTTTTCCAAGAATTATGGTCATCAATAATAGAAAACACAACCAACCTGAATCTATTTTTAAATTCATCCTCTTCAAAAACCTCTTTGAACAGCCGAGCTATATGGTTTGGTGGATTCTTGAATGCACCACAGCCAAATGCACTCAAAACAATAGAATCGTGATCGTTTATAGCAGATATCCTAAGCATGGTTCTGATTTTTTCTTTTGTTAGATTTGCATATTTCTCTGTCAACCAGTATTCTCTGCCTTTCTTTATAATTTCCGGCATATTCACAGCAGCAACACTTACAATGCTTAAAATATAAGGCTGATTTAATAAACTATAGCCTGTATCCTCAGAACTCCTAAAGACAGTGATGTATTCTGAGTATATTCCACCTGTCTCTGGTATTGGATAACTCTTTGGGTTTCTTTCTACTCCATACTCATAAGCAATATCGGAAAACTGGAACAAGGATAAGAAAATATTTGTTCTTCTGAATATGTTTTCTTCTTGAGCACCTGCCCCGCCTTCAACATTTCCTCCTGGATGCTTATTGCTGGCCATATTCAAAACACAAGGGTTATAACCGGCTTTTTTAAGTAAACTTGCAGTTTCAAGGCAGTCTGCTTCTATAACAGAAAAGTTTGTTTCATAATCGGGTTCTTCGATCTTTAGCGGTTCTACACTATCATAAAAGTGTGTAAGCCTATGTGCAAGCATATTGTCGATATGAACCCTTTTTCCATTTATCTCATAAAAACCTCTCTTTACTATCTCAACGGTTTGTTCAAATATTTCTTTTCTAAACTTCTTTAGAGCTATACGGGCATTTTTGTCATGTTTTACTTCTTTCAAAGCTTTATTAAATCCTTTTATCCACGATACAGGGTCAAATGCCGTATAGTTTCCATTGGATTTATTGTCACGATAAGAAACATAACCATTACTAAAAGATATCCAGTCGCAAGCCAAAGTTGGGCCGTCAAATAAATCAACAACACAAATATCCTTCCATTTTTTGTTTCTACCCCTGCCCGATATAGCCCTTAGACCCAACTCTTCCCATTGATCAACGATTAAACCTACGTCCATTGGATTGGCTGCTGATTCCCTCACTATATAATCATCAAAAACAACCCCTTCTAAATCATGAGTTAGCCCTCTATCCTTTTTATACTTTTTAAAACCGCCTGGATAAAATTTTTCTATTTTTTCTATAGGTATTATAACGCTGATTCCTTCAAGCTGAATAGACATATAACCCCCTTTGCAATTTTAATACTAAAAATCAAAAGCTAAAATTAGAAGGCAATTTTACACCACTAAATTCACTGGATATCAAAGTTAAAATTTACAAAAACATAGCCGCTATCCGAGTGTTTAAGTGTAATTTTAGAACCTTCTTTTACAATTGGCGATGATTTTACAAGTTTTTCAATTTCTTCATCTTCGAGATCCTTTACATCTTCCTTCGCAAAAATAATACTCTCAGCAACTATTCCATCCCAAAGCCACTTTTGATACAAAACATCGTAATTTCCAAGCCTCGCTTCCTGTTGAAACAGAATTGTGGTATCCTCATCAATAGGAACATCCTTAAATTTGCTTTTCATGGTTCTGCTCCGACTTTTTTCATAAGATAATCGACAACAGCATTCCAATCCGGAAACTCAGGTGTTCCAAAATGTATATGTTCACCTATAAATTTATCAACGCCGTTTTTAGTGCTGTCATCAATAAGAAAATCTCCGTGATTTAGGTGTTTGTTATGAGAAAGTATCAGTCGTTTGTATGCATATTTTCCAAGATATTTTTTAACCCAATTTAGCTTATCAGACCAGGCAGTAGGATTTTCCCAAGGAGCAGTTGATAAAACATATGTATCAAATATCTCGGCAAGCTTAATATAAGATTCAATAGCATGCGGCATGGGTTCCATAAGAGAAAAAATACCCGGTATTTCATCTAAACGACCATCATATTTATCTAATATCTCCTTTGGAAGTTTCGAAAACGCTGATTGAAAATCCACAAGCACATTGTCCATATCGATATAGAGAATCTGTTTTTTAATCACAAATACCGCCCTCCACTTTAATAATTTTATTTAAACTCGCATTCTTTACAATTGTCAAGTAAAACTCTTAATTTAAATAACAAAACAAAAAATTAACACACAGTAAACAATATTGACTTTTTGAAGTATATCTATAGAATACCAATTGGTCAATGCAAGCAGAAGCACTAGAGAAATTTTTATTATGAAACTCTTAACCAGCGATAGCATTTTTAACAAAATCTGCAACATAGTCGACAATGCCTCAAAGAGTGTAAAAATAGCCTCTGCCTGGCTTAAAGGCAACCTGCTTTATGAGCTATTGGATAAATTAGGAAACAATGTTGAGTTGTTTATAATTTTAAGGGCATCAGAACTTCAGGATCTGTTGATAACAGACAACAATGTCTTTAGAAAAATAAAAGAAAAAAACGGCAAGATTTATATTAACAACAGACTTCATGCCAAATTCATACTCGTTGATGATAAGGAAGCCATTTTGGGGTCTGCTAACTTTACCAATCCGGGTCTTTCAGACTACAAAGAAGGAAATATAGAGGCCTCCGTTTACTTCAGTGAAGAAGCCGAGGTGGAAAAGCTGGTAGACTATTTCGAGAAAATAAAAAATCAAGACTCAACCCTGCTTGTTAATGATATTTGCGGTTTTGCTTTGTCCCCTGTAAAGACCAAATCCTTTGATATTGTTTTAATAGACCCCAACATAAAGGAGCAATCCTATATTGAAGTCAAAACAGATACAGAAATGATCTTAGCCAAAATCTCAAGCATATACTCATACAACCCAGGGTTCTTTGCCAATCCATTCTCAAGTAGTGAGTCAAGTGTTTTTGCTCCATTTGAAGACTTCAGAAAACTATTTTCAGAACACAACGACTCAGACTGGACAAGGGCTGCTACATTTGCCTATCTAAATGAGAAAGGGGATAGCATAAGAATAGCTAAAGCAGAAATCATAGGCTCATTTATAGAACAAAACAAAAATACATCAAAAATGGACACCCCAATGAGACCATTTGATGGTGGTAGTCCTGTTTATTTAGCCTCAGATGAAACCATGCAGGTTTTAATGAAAACAAACTTTTCAAGAAGTCAGATGGAATGCCCTGTTAAAATTGGTTGTTTAAACGATGACAAAACAGATGCTTTCATAGATGCTTCAGAAGTCAACACAAAACACATGCTTGTGCTTGGAACAACAGGCTCAGGCAAGAGCTATTTCACCAAACTGTTCCTGTCAAGGCTTGTCAGCTTAGATAAATGTAAACCTCAAATCTTCATACTTGACCCGCATGGGGAGTATTACGATCCATTAGTTAAAGACTTTGGTGTTCCTCAACGACACATACATAGAATACAACTTCCGGATACACTGTTTTACATACATCCAGATGAGGTTGCGGATTTAATAGTGGAACTTGGGTTTGCCAACATCATAACTGGTAATTCAGAAATAGCCAAAAGAAACAAAAGCACTATTAACAAATTTATAAAACAGTTTAGAACACTAAATATATACCCAGAAAAAAATCTTAGACAATTATTGAGTGAGATAGTGACAACAAGTGATAAAGATGAAGCAGAAATAAAAGTAAATGTTGATGAAGAAGCTTTAAATGTGTATGGCAAAGAAGAAAAAATCATTTCAAATCAAGTGAATGTTTACAAAAGTTTAAAAGAAGGCCTTAACTCCTCCAAGAGTATCGTTATCTTTGACTTCTCAAAGATTACAGACCCCAAAACGAGGGTCAATTTGGCTGGATTGATCATGCAAGAGCTGTTTTTCAAAAACAGAGAGACAAAAGAAAACAGGCTTTTGGTTCTTGAAGAGGCACACAACTTTGCGCCAGAGGGCAGCTATGGAGACATCTCATCAGGCAAGGATAACCTTGCATTGACAATGGCAAGGAAAATAGCCTCAGAGGGAAGGAAATTTAACCTCGGACTTCTAATAGTCACACAACGACCTGCTCAGGTCAGTAAATATGTGCTGTCTCAGGCAAATACACAGGCAATGTTTAGAACAATGAACTCGGCAGACCTTGTAGCAATAGAAAACTACATAGAGTTTGCGGGCAAGGATTTAATTGAGCTGTTGCCGTCTCTGCAAACAGGCATAGGTGTTTTTAGTGGTTTAGGAGTTCCGTTTCCTGTTGTGGTAAGGGTGAAGTGAACTGAAAACTAAAGAAAGGATTATGTAAGTAGATAGCTCCAATGAAAAGCCTAAAAGAATTGATTAAAGATAGATTAGAAAACATTGACAAAATCGAAGTTGTCAAGAAAATAGGATATAACAATGCGCGTAATGGATTGGAAACCTTGGATAACTTCCTTAACTGTAAAGATATTCTCAACTTCTTGCATGGATGTGGTAAATATGATTTTGTCTATTATCCCGAGGCCTTTTTTAAAAAATTATGTGAAGTTTTGGGAATAGATAAAGAATTGATTGAAAAAGAAATGGATAAAATAAACAAGATAATTAAAGAAAAAAATTCCTATAAAGACTCTTATATCTATGTAAATACAAACTTTGTAAGACAAAACCAACCCCTTTTTGTTATGGCCTTTATGCAAGGGAGTTTGTATATAAGGCCAAATATAGATGAGCTTTTATTCAAAAGCGACAAATATGTCTTTGGGGTCATAGCAAAAATAGCAAGGGAGCATTATAAAGACAATAATGGAGAACTACCAATGTGGGGCAAAATTAGAAGCTATGCCTATCACCATAAGGACGGCAAAGTATATGTATTCGATCCAGAGGGAAAATTAGTGGATGAAAAAGTTAATGAAATCAAAGTTTGCCTGAAAGTTCTTTGATTTTGGGGAGCTTTGTTCTACATCTCGTGCAAGTTTTAGAATTAATCAATCAATTAAATTTCACAGCTTAATTACCATTTTCTAAAATTAAAGAAAGGGATACAGTAATATCTATATAACATTACTCTATAATGCTCCATTTTCGGGGATTATAAGGGTTGACAAAGAGAGATAATATTGTATGGTAAATATGCCTAAAGTTAGAAAACGGAGACTTTGGATATGATAAAATTTTCTGAGCGCACGATAGAAAAAATAGGTTATTATGTTTATGTTCTTGTTGATCCACGAAGCGATAAAATATTCTATATAGGAAAAGGTAAAGGAAATAGAATTTTTGCTCATGTAAACGGGGCTTTAGAAAATGAAACTGAATCAGATAAAATAGCACTAATTAAGGAGATTATAAACGAAGGAATGGAGGTACAACACTATATTGTACGTCATGGAATAGAAACGGAGGAGATAGCATTTGAAATAGAAGCAACCCTGATTGATCTATTGACATGTGAGAAATTTAAGCATCTTTCTCAAATAACTAACATTATTGCAGGGCACAAGTCTTGGGAGAGAGGTATAAAAACTGTAGATGAACTTGAAGCTTTGTATTCAGCAGAACCACTAAACGAAATAAAACATAATTTACTTTTGATTAATATTAATAAAACATATAAAAAAGAAAAATCTATCTACGAGGCTACTAGAAAAAGTTGGAGATTAAGTAAAAAGAAAGTCCAACTAATAGACTATGTATTAGCAGAATATAAAGGCATAGTTAGAGCTGTTTTTAAACCTGAAAAGTGGTTAGAAACAGAAGATGGAAAAAGATTGTATTTCAAGGGGTACGAAGTTAAAGATAAAAAAGTCTTAGACCTCTATTTAAATAAAGAATACACCGGGAAGAAAAAGGGGCAACAAAATCCCATAACTTATTTATGGAAAAAAGATTAAATATAATGCCTCCGTAAACTTCATCAGATTTTCAAACACTTCTCTTCTCAAATCTAATTTAGTCTTAAAGGTTTGATTGATCCCCCCTTCCGCACCCAAACCTCCATTTTAACCAAACCCAAATGCACAGTAAACGCACAGAGCGAAAAATAATGAAAAGGGTTGTAAAACAAATGGAACAGAAAATGCTTTCACCTACCCCTAAAAAGAGGGGGTATTCAAATGACACAGCAAAAGGCAGTTATCAAGAACATGGATCACTTAGGACTGATAGCCGGTATGATAGATGAACTGAAGATTAAAGAAACCATAGATGATGCAATACCATCATCAAGTAAATCAAAGAACCTAAGCTACGGTGAAGCAACAAAGGCAATGATCCTTAACGGTCTTGGTTATGTCAACAAACAGCTCTACCTAACACCACTCTTTTTCAAGGATAAACCACTAAAGAGACTATTTGGAAGGGACGTTGATTCTTCATGGTTCAACGATGATGCACTGGGCAGAACATTAGATAAACTCTTTGAATACGGCGTAAGTGAGCTATATGAGAAGATAGCATCCAAAGCAGTTAAGATACTGAACCTTAGACCGTCAACCATACACTTAGACAGCACAAGCTTTCATCTTGATGGCAAATATCCTAACCAGGAGATGAAAAGAAAGGGAGAAAAGGAAGAAAAGAAAAAGGAAAAACGGGGAAGAGAAGAAGAAAAGAAAGAAGAAGACTATGAACCAACCCCAGTTTTTATCACACAGGGATACAGCAGAGACCACCACCCAGAGCTCAACCAGGTGGTGCTTAACCTCATAGTGGAGCACAAAGCAGGCATTCCTGTGTGGATGAAACCAGCGGATGGCAATCAGATAGATGCAGAGGCATTTGCCAATATAGTAAAGGAGCATATAAACTCTTTAAGAAGTGCAAAGGATACAAAAACAAAGGTAATAGCCGATGCTGCTCTCTTTGGTCGTGTCAAGATTTTTGTGTAATCCACCTATGAGTACCTCCCAAGGAACATCTCTCTGATTTCTTCCCTTGCTTCCAAGAAGCCATTTACTATTCTGTTAGACCACCTGTCATTGAGCATTGCCACCCTCAGATAAACGAACTTTTCAACAGATTTAACAGAAGGTAGAGCGCCTATCACCTTAACTCTTCTTCTGATTTCTTTTATTGTTCTCTCTATTAAATTTGTCGTATATACAACCCTCTGGATAGGCTCAGGATACTTAAGAAATGCAAGGAGTTTATAAAGCTCCCTCTCCCAAGATTTGACTACATTGGGGTATTTGGAGCTCCACTTCTTCTTGAATATCTCAAATCCTTTTAAAGCCTCTTTTTTGTTTGAAACCTGATATATCCTTTTTAGGTCATCTGCTATCTCTTTCCTGTCTTTGGCTCTTACTTTGCTTAAAGTGTTCCTGATTTTGTGAACTATGCATGATTGAAAATCTGCTTTTGGAAAGTACTCCTTTATCCTCTCCTCAAGGCCAACAACGCCATCTGCCACAAAGAGGAGAACCTCTCTTACTCCCCTCTCATACAGTCTTCTTATTATCTCAGAATAGCTTTCTACTCCCTCAGAGGGGTTGACCTCAAAGTCAAGTATCTCTCTGTAGCCGTTTTCATCTATCCCTAAAACGAAAAGGACGACCTCTTTTGCTGTAGTATTCCTCCTGACAGATAGCCACATGCCATCGAGCATTATCAGTGTGTATCTTTTCTTTAGTTTCCTCTTTTTCCAACTGTTTATCTCCTCTTCGGTAATCTGGGATATCTGGCTTATTGTTGAAGGTGAGTACTTTAGTTCAAATATACTCTCCAAGGCTTGTGATACAGATCTTAAGCTCATTCCAGAGGCAAACATCCCTAAGATTAGATCCTCAAGATCCATATCCCTTCTTTTGTATGGTTCTATAAGCTTTGTTCTGAATCTCCCCTCTCTGTCCCTTGGAATCTTTAAATTCAATTCTCAAGCCTTCCGATGGTCGTATCCAAACTCCTCTCATAGAATCCATTTTTCATTCCACCATGTTCTTTGACAAATACATCTCTTTCGGCTAACATAATAGCCGATAGGGTTTGTGTTACCACCTCTTTTATGAGGTCTGGTAGGACATTTTTCAGTTCTGTCATTTCAAACCTCCTCCTGGGGATTGGGTGTTGTCCCTGGGAGGATACCCAATCCTTAGGGATTACACAAGATATTGTACACTACCCTCTCTTTAGCTCTAAAACAATGGAGGAGTTTAAAAAGAACGGTATGCTTTTCATCTCAAGGGTTCCATCAAAACTGAAGAAGGCAAAAGAGATACTCAGAAACCACAATGAAGGGGAATTTATCCAGCTTGATGAGAACTATCAAGCTATCCCATATATAGTAGATTATGAGGGAATGAGACAGAAATGGGTTCTGTATAAAAGCAGCTATGCTAAATCAAAAATGGATAAAACGATAAAGAGAGAGTATCAAGAAAAAGAAAAACAGGAAATGAAACTCATTGAGAAACTGCAGAGGAGAAGATTTTTCTGCGAAGCTGACGCAAAAGAGGTACTTAAAGAAAAAACAAGTAAGTTAGAGTGCCTAACCATAACAGAAGCTAAACTCATATCAAAGCCCAAATACAAGACAAAAGGAAGACCAAAATCGGATGCCAAACCGGATTACTATGAATACTACTGGGTTATAGATACCAAACCAAACAAAGGGTACATAGAACAGAAGCAGAACCAAAAGAGTGGTCTTTTTATCCTTGCAACCAATGACATGAAACTATCAGAAAAAGAACTGCTTGATGAGTACAAATCACAACAGAGGATAGAAAGGGGCTTTAGGTTTCTAAAATCACCGGAGTTTCTAAGTGATGCCATGTTTTTGAAAAATCCAAAACGCATTGAAGCAATGCTTATGATAATGACTATATCCTTACTTGTATATGCTGCCTTGGAATACAGAATAAGAAGTGAGCTTAAGAATAAAAACAAGACCTTTCCCAATCAGCTTGGGAAACCCATTCAGAACCCAACAGCAAGGTGGGTGTTTGAGAACTTCTTTGCCATACACCTACTTATTCTAAACAACCAAGAACAAATTGTTGGGTTGGAAGATAAGCATAGGCTAATACTGGAGCTGTTGGGTGGAACTTATATGGGGTTTTATGGTATAAATGGAGGGAGAGGTGCGGAATGAGGGATTGATGTGTCAAAAAACGCAGAAAGTTTTTTTCTGAGTTCATTGCCAATTACACTGCCTCAAGCCACCACCAGGGCGCAGACAGTATCTTCGATGTCAGCCACCTAACCTCATTGCCTTTGTGTAATACCAATCCCAAAACCGTCTCTGGGTGATTATCCATGAAATAGATGAGGTTTTTTACATCCCTTAGCTTGGGGGATTCCTTTGCTTTGACCTCTATAGCCAGAATCTTGTTTCCATGCTCCATTACGAAATCAACCTCTTTCTGGGATGTGGTTCCAAAGTAGTAGAGTTTGGCCTGCGGTGTGAGTGTGTGGCATAAGCTTTTAAGGTGCAAAAATACCATTGTTTCGAAGAAGCTTCCATACTCCCTGGCTTTAAGCAATGACTCTTTGTCGTAATATCCAGATAAAAATACAGCAAGGCCAACATCGATGAAGAATACCTTTGGGGATTTGATTACCCTTTTCACCCTGTTTGTGAAAAAAGACGGCAGCCTGTCTATGATGTTTGATACCTCCAAAAGCTTTATGTATCTGTATGTTGTTGCAGGGCTTAAGCCGCTATCCTTTGCTACCTCTGACTGTTTGAGCATATTTGCAGTTCTTAATGCCAAAACCTGCATGAGTTTTCTAAAATCAATTAAAGATTCAATCTGGGAGAGTTGCCTTAAATCCCTCTCCAAATATGTTTTTATATAACCGTCCATCCACATCAGGACATCTTCGTTACTTTTCCTTGTAATATTTGCCGGCATAAATCCCTTTAGCATCAGGTCTTCTGTGTCTATTACACTATCGCCACCCAGGATATTCTCCTCTATGTTGGCTTTTTCGCCCCTCCATAGGCTTAGGAAGTTATTAGGGGTTTCAATGCCTCTATACTCACCATAACTCATAGGCAAAAGCTCAAAGTATGCAGCCCTTGTCATCCGCCGTGCTAAAATACACCACCAACACCTACTAAAAGTGCACCACTTTTAGTAATTGGTTATACTCTCCTTGGGTAACTTTTTTGAAAGGAGAGTATCAGAATGATTAGTAAGGAGGAGTTTGTTGTGATTCACACACTTTATTCTCAGGGATTCTCAATCAGGCAGATATCAAAGATTGGACCTGCTACAATCCTGTATACACCAAGTTAGTGCATATGATACACTAACTTAAGGAGGTAGTTTTTATGAAACCAAGGAGAAGGTTTTCAAATGAATTCAAGTTGGATGCAGTCCTCCTTACTCTTCAAGGAGACAGGACTGTCAAAGAGGTATCAGAGGAGATGGATATCCCCTATGCTCTCCTTTGCAAATGGAGAACAAAATACAAAAAGTTGGGAGAGAAGGCCTTTGTTGGCAAAGGAAACATCTCAGAGGATAGAAAAGACATAAAGGCTTTAGAAAGAGAGTTGAGAATTGTGAGGCAGGAGAGAGACATATTAAAAAAAGCACTCGCCATCTTCTCAACTCATCAGAACAAAAATACAGATTTATAGAGATGTTCAGAAATGAATTTCCAGTTGAGAGGATGGCAAAAGTACTGGATATTACAAGGGATAGCTACTACAAATGGCTAAGAAGAAGACAAAGCAAAAGAAAACAGGAAAATGAGTTTCTACTTTCGAGAATACGACACATATTCTATCTCCACAAGAAAAGGTACGGCTCAAGCAGAATCCATGCAGAACTTAAAAAAGAAAACATAACCTGCTCAAGAAGAAGAGTAGCGAAGCTAATGAAGTCAGCCAATCTTATCAGCATAAGATACAAAAGACACAGATACCCAGAAAATAAAAACAGTGAAAAAATAGATAAATATCCGCCCAATCTGTTGAATCAGGACTTTACTGTTGACTCACCCAACAAGGTCTGGGTATCTGATATAACCTATATCCCAACCAAAGAGGGTTGGCTCTATTTAACCACAATAATAGACCTGTTCAACAGAGAGGTAGTGGGTGAGAGCAGGTCATACAACCTAAAAACGGAGAATACCGTCATAAAAGCCCTATATGAGGCAATGAGAAAGAGGAAACCAAAAGAAAAACTCATATTCCACTCAGACAAAGGCGTTCAATACCACTCCAAAGAATTCAGAAACATACTCAAAGCTTTCAATATCACACAAAGCACAAGCGGAAAGGGCAACTGCTATGATAATGCTGTCGCTGAGAGCTTCTTTAAAACCCTAAAGAGTGAGCTTCTATCAAATGGGGCTTTCAAAACAAAAAGAGAAGCTAAAATCAAGGTTTTTGAGTATATAGAGTTGTACTACAACAAGAAAAGGATCCACTCCTCACTGAATTGGTGTACTCCTGAGGAGTATTTGGAGAACTACTACAGAAATACTGACAAAAGAGAAGAAGAAACACAACAAGTAGAGCAGAAAGAGGCAGTGTGATTAAAAAAGAGGGGGGTTTTTTAAAAAACATGACTAATTGGGTGTATAAAAAAAGGTTGACAGACCAGATTCTGGGCTTAAACAGAAGAACAGTGTCAAGAAGATTAAAAGAGGAGGATTTAAAACTGTACCCCAAAAGGAGCTATCCTTCAAAGCTTAATGATTACAAAGGCTACATAGAAGAAAGGATCAACCAAGCTTACCCGGATAGAATCCCATCTACTGTCATATTAAGAGAGATAAACGATATGGGATACACAGGTAGTCTAAGGACACTTCAGAAATACACAAAGGTAATCTACGATAGGATTGGCTCAAAAAGAGGAAAAGACAGTGAAGAGATAATCAGGTTTGAAACCGAAAAAGGCTTTCAGGCTCAGGCAGATTGGACAACTATCAGAGCAGGCAGAAAGCCCATTTATGCATTTGTTATGGTCTTGGGTTATTCAAGAACAGCCTTCGTCTATTTTACAAACAATAGCGATGAGGACATATTTCAGTCCTGCCACATAAAAGCTTTCGACTACTTTGGCGGAATACCAAAGACCATACTCTATGATAACCTAAAATCCGTCATAATACAAAGGGATAAATACGGCAAAAACAGGCATGGAATAAACAATGATTTTCTTGACTTCTCCAAAGGCTTGTTTATTCCAAAGCCCTGCAAACCATACAGGGCTAAAACAAAGGGAAAGGTAGAAAGATTTAACTCATACCTAAAGAACAACTTCTACAAGCCCTTAAGGGCAAAGCTAAAGAACTCTGGCTTAGAGATAACACCTGAGCTTCTAAACTCATACATCTTCTCATGGCTTGAGATGGCAAATAACAGGATACATGGGACAACGAAGAGGAAACCCTTTGACATGCTGAAAGAGGAGTATGAGTTTTTGACAAGGATACCGGATAGTCTGGCTGCCAAGTATGGGAATGGAGATGGAAATGGAAATAAAGATAGAGACAACGACAAAATTAAAGAAGCTATTGAAAAGTCAAACAAAACTTGTGCCAATATCGATGTCTCATACTACACAGGGATAGATGAATACGAAAAGCTCCTCTTTGGGGAGAGTGGAAATGGTTAATACGAGGATAGAAGAATATTGCAAGAAACTGAATTTAAGCGGTGTTCTTAGCAATTATAGCTATCTATCTGATAAAGCTGCAAAAGAGAACCTCTCTTTTGTTGAATTCCTACTCCTTCTGCTTGAATCTGAGTATGAAACAAGAAACGAAAGGTCAAAAAGGACAATCTTGAAATTTGCAGGGTTCCCAAAGATAAAGACAATAGACACATTTGATTTTTCCTTCTCTTCCTTGGATAAGACGCTGATCAATGAGATAATGACAATGCGTTTTGTTGATGAGGCAAAAAACATACTCCTAATTGGACCATCCGGTACAGGTAAGACACATCTTGCTATAGCTATAGGCTATGCAGCAACACAAAAGAGGATAAAGACAAAGTTCATCACAATGGCTGACCTTGCAATTACACTTCAGGCAGCAGAAACGCAGAACAGATTGGATTCATACATAAAGAAGGTGATAAGCTCACCAAGATTGCTCATTATCGATGAATTCGGCTATTTCAAGCTCAATGAGAAGCAATCCAATCTGTTGTTCCAGATAGTAAACAAGAAGTATGAGACGGGGTCTATTATAATAACTACCAATCTATCATTTATAAGATGGAAGGAGGTTTTGAACAATGATGAGGGTTTAACTACCGCTATATTGGATAGGCTAATTCATCACAGCTATATCATTAACATCAAAGGGGAAAGCTATAGACTGAGACAGAAGAAAAGGGCGGGGCTTTTGGATTTTAGTCCTTAGGATTAAAGATTCAACGAGGGGAAGGGATGGTGCACTTTTGCAGGGCGTATTGGTGTAGTTTTAGAAGGCGCTTGACAGCCCTGCCTGCCAGTGTTTCAGAGATATTTTTCATGAGCAATATGTTGGATGATCCGGATAGTATTATTTTCTTGTTTTCATCTCTATCCACAGTCAATTTTACCGTGTTTAATATGTCGGGATATTTTTGAACCTCATCTATCACTATTCTATCGTGCTTTTTGAAGATAAACTCTGGGTCTGTTCTGAGTAGGTCTATTGTGTCATAATCGTCAAGCGTATAGTAAGCAAAATCCTGAAATTCGTTCTGTATCATTGTGCTTTTTCCAACTTGCCTTGCACCGCTTATTACAGCAACAGAAAAGATACCCTCAATTGCCCTTCTTATATTCCCTGCCAATCTGCGTTTTATGTATTTTGTCTCTTTAGGTGAAAGATTTTCTTTCATGTGTTAGATTATACGGTTATTTCGCAGTTTTTCAAGCTTTAGCACGGTTCTTACTTAAAAATAAACCCTTAATTTGACCTTATGCATATTCTGGGCATGCGCTATTTTTTCTTTCCATAGATATGGGAAAACCACTTTCCAAATCTATGTGAAAAACATTCTCCGAAAGGTGTGGATTTTGGTTGCCATCTCGTCAATATTCTCAAAAAGCGACGCCCCTATGAACCACCGCTGAACATTTTTACATTAATGAACAAAACCGTATTTTGCCTTTTGCATTAGTAAAATTTTTCAATCCATACCCTTAAAAGCAGCCGCCAAAATCACAAAAATAGTTAAAAATTAAATAACACTTGTATAATCTATAACCGACAATTTAGGCGTTTTCTAAACATTGTTTCTATATATAAAAATTTTATTTGATTTAATAGAAAAAATGACTATAATGAGTAATGGGGGTTTAAAGTTTACTTAAAATTAATTTTTTAAGGAGGTGCTGTATGAAGCACAGGTTGGTCGGCGTGTTGGTTGCACTGCTTACAGCGGTGTTGTTTAGTGTATCCTCGTTTGCCTCTGATGTTATCAAGATCGGGGTTCAGGCTCCGATAACGGGCAAGTTTGCAAGCGAGGGTCAGTCAATTGACAAGGCCGTTAGGCTCATCGTCAAACAGTACAACGAGAAGGGCGGCATCCTGGGTAAGAAGTTAGAGGTTGTAACATGCGACGATGAGGGCAAGGCCGTTAAAGCTGCTATCTGCGCAAGGAAGCTCGTTGACGAGGGCGTTATCGCTGTAATCGGTTCTTACACATCCACATGCGCAGAGGCCGCAGAGCCAATCTATTACAGGGCTGGCGTTCTTCAGACATCCGACGGAACAAGCGACACACTGGTAAAACACGGTTATTGGACATTCTTCAGGAACTCATCCCCCAACTCAGCAGAGGCTGAATTTACAGCCAAATTCTTCCTAAAGAAACAGCATTACAAAAGAATAGCTGCCATCTCCGATTACTCCACATTCTCCACAGACCTAACAAACGCAGTTATCGAAAACATCAAGAAGATGGGCGGCAACATTGTTTACACCGGTAAAATCACATCCGGCGCCCAGAACTTCACACCAATCCTAACCAAGATTAAATCCTTCCATCCAGATGTAATATACTTCGGCGGTTATTACACAGACGGTGGTCTTATCAGGGCTCAGATGGTTCAGCTTGGAATGAAGGCCGACTTCGTTGGTGGCGACTCCAACGACAACCCAGAATTCCTAAAGCTTGCCGGCAAGGCAGCTGTTGGCGCTTACCTTATCAATGTTCCTCTGCCAGAGATGTTGCCATACCCTGCAGCCAAGAAGTTCCTCAAGGCTTACAGGGAGACCTATCATGAGAACCCTGCAAGCATCTGGACTCTCTTCAATGTTGATGGCTTAAGGGCAATCCTCTATGCCATCGAGCAGACAAAGAGCACAGATACAAAGAAGATTGCAGACTATCTGCACAACAAACTCAAAGACTTCCCGGGCATCACAGGTCCTATAAGCTTTGCTCCAAACGGCGAGAGGGTTGGCAGCGCTTACATGGCTTACAGGATCGGCCCAGATCTCAAATACCACATCGTTTACAAGGAGAAGTAATAAAAAAGGGGTAAACCATGGAGATTTTCTTTCAGCAGTTAGTTAACGGCCTAACGATCGGCAGCATCTATGCTCTTGTTGCCCTCGGCTATACCATGGTTTACGGCGTCTTGAAGTTGATAAACTTCGCCCACGGTGATTTAGTGGCTCTAAGCGCCTACATCGGGCTTGTTATTATGATGCAGCTGGCAGGGGCTCTCTCCCCTGCCTTTTTGATTATCACAACATTCATAGCCACCATGGTAATAATATCCATAGCAGGCGTGATATTGGAAAGAACGGCTTACAGGCCCTTGCGTAAAGCACCAAGACTCAGCGCCGTTGTCTCTGCTTTGGGTGCTTCCTTAGTCATCGAAAACGGCATCATGCTCATCTGGGGGCCAATGCCCAAGATATTCCCTGCAAGCGTTGTTCCGAATGTCAACTACAACATAGGGGGCGTTTATATCAGCTTGATGCAGGTATTGGTTCTTATAATATCGTTCGTTTTGATGGTTGCTCTCTATTTCTTTGTCAACAGAACAAAGTTAGGAACGGCCATGAGGGCATGTGCAATAGATCAAGACGCCGCAAGGCTAATGGGCATAGATGTAAACAGGGTTATCGTTACGACATTCATAATAGGTTCATCCTTGGGAGCCGTCGGTGGATTGTTCATAGGCATGTATTACAGGGGCATATACTTCAACATGGGTTGGATTTACGGACTTAACGCCTTCGTTGCGGCCATCATAGGCGGAATCGGAAACATACCCGGCGCAATGTTGGGCGGAATACTGCTGGGTGTATTCAACGCATTCATATCTGGATACCTGTCCAGCAGCTGGTCCTTAGCCCTAACATATGTGCTTCTGATTGTTATCATGATAATAAGACCCACAGGAATCCTTGGAGAAAGGGTTGCGGAGAAAGTATGATGGATACAAAAAAGATTGTCTCTTACGGTGTCTTCTTTGCTGCATTAATTGTCGTGCCTTTTATATTCAACTCCAACTGGGTATCCGTTTTTACAACATTCCTCATATACTCCGTTGTGGCTCTGAGTCAGGATATAGTGCTTGGCAGGGCTGGCATGTTTGACATGGGTCATGCCATATTCTTTGGACTTGGAGCATATTCAACGGCTATTCTGAATATGGTTTACGGCTGGCCTATACTGGCAACAATACCGATAGCCATCATCCTGCCGGTTATTGCCAGCATATTGCTTGCCGCACCGATTATACACCTGCGAGGTGATTACCTGCTTGTTACAACAATCGGCTTCAACATCGTTTTTACACAGGCTCTAAAAAACAATGTGTTTGGCATAACCGGAGGGCCAAACGGTATTTTCGGTGTTGAGCCGCTAAAGCTATTGAGCTTTTCCTTCTCATCTCAGACCTCGGTCTATTTCTTGGCATTCTTTATCCTTATCCTTACACTCATAATAATACACAATTTAGAAACCAGCAAACCGGGTAGAGCTCTTCACTATCTAAACGAAGACTCCCTTGCAAGTGAGTGTATAGGCATAAATACGAGATTTTACAGGCTTTATGCCTTTGGATTATCCGCAGCCATAGCCGGTCTTGCGGGTGTTGTATTTACGCTGCAGTTTTCTGCTGTCAGCCCCGATGCCTTTGATTTCTTGCAATCCGTTCTATTCTTCACAATAGTCCTGGTCGGAGGCCCATCCTCTATACCGGGTGTTCTTCTTGGAACATTCTTCATGTTTGTTGTGCCTGAGATGTTCAGACAGTTTGCCGAGGCCAGATACCTGGTCTTTGGTATAGCGATGATATTGATTATGATATTCAGGCCAAAAGGCATATGGCCTGTAAAGTTTGGCAAAATTCCAAATTACATAACCAAGGAATGAGAAAATGGCACTACTACAGTTAGAAGGTGTAACGAAGATATTTGGTGGACTTGTCGCTGTTGATTCCTTAGACATATCCATAGACGAGGGCATGGTCTATGGCATCATAGGACCAAACGGCGCCGGAAAAACAACCGTGTTTAACTGCATAACCGGTGTTTACAAGCCGGAAAAGGGCAAGATCATCTTCAAGGGCAAAAACATAACAGGCCTATCTCCGCACAGGATAGCAAACATGGGCATAGTCAGGACATTCCAGACCATCAGGCTCTTTGGCGACATGAGCGTAGCAGAGAACATCATGTCGGGCAGACACTTCAGAAGCAGGCAAAAGTGGTGGCACGGCATCATCCATACACCGTTCTATTACAAGGACGAAAAGGAAAATTGGCTAAAGGTAAAGGAGTTCATGGATCTGTTTGGCCTAACACACCTTGCTAAGATGCCCGCAGCAAGCCAGCCATACGGCATACAGAGGAAGATCGAGATGGCAAGGGCTTTAGCGACAGAGCCTGAGCTGTTGATACTGGATGAGCCTGCTGCCGGATTGAACGACAAGGAGCGCTTAGAGCTTGTTGATACAATCAGAAAGATCAAGGAGATGGGCATAACGGTCTTGTTGATCGGGCACAACATGGACCTTGTCATGAGCATAACCGAATACATTAGCGTCTTGAGCTTCGGCAAGAAGATCGCCGAGGGTAAGCCAGAAGAGATACAAAATAACCCCATAGTCATCGAAGCCTACTTAGGGAAAGAGGATGAAGATGAGTGAAAAAATACTTGTCGTCGAGAATCTGGTCGTATCATACGGAAGCATAGAGGCTGTAAAGGGCATCTCCTTTGAGGTGGACAAGGGCGAGCTTGTCAGTATCCTTGGTGCAAACGGCGCAGGCAAAACAACCACCCTAAGAACAATAAGCGGGCTATTGAAGGCAAAATCCGGCAGCATCAGATACAAGGGATTAGAGCTAACCTCCATGCCCGCACACAAAATAGTGGGATTGGGGATCAGCCAGTCGCCTGAGGGCAGAAGGGTATTTGGCACGCTAACCGTTGAGGAGAACCTAAAGCTTGGAGCCTATACCAAGGCCAAGATAAATACGGCAACGCTTGAGTGGATCTATGAGCTATTCCCCCGCCTAAAGGAGAGGAAAAGTCAGCTTGCAGGCACACTCTCAGGCGGCGAGCAGCAGATGCTGGCCATTGGAAGGGCATTGATGAGCGAGCCTGAGGTATTACTGCTTGACGAGCCGAGTCTGGGTTTAGCACCCGTACTGGTTAAAGCTATATTTGAGACGATCAAGCAGATCAAAGAGGAAGGCACAACCATCCTGCTGGTCGAGCAGAACGCCAAGGCGGCCTTGAAGCTGGCCGATAGGGCTTATGTGCTTGAGGTGGGTAAGATCGTCATGGAAGGAACATCCGAGGAGCTTATGAACTCACCAAAAATTCAGGAAGCCTATTTAGGAAAGAAAAAGTAAGGGGGCTAAAAGCCCCTTTTTTTATTTATCTTCAAACAAGCAAATCCACATTTATAGTCGAAGGGTCAACAGGCAGATTCTGGGCAAGCAGAAGGGTTATCTGCGTGTATAGGCGCATCTTCTTCTGTTGAAGGAGCAGTTTCTTCTGTTCAATCTGTTTTAGCTTATGCTCAAAGATCGTCTCATCCGCCTTGTTTTTGGCGGCTTTAAGCATCACATCAAGCTCGATCTGCTTGTTCTCATACTCCTTGAGCTTGCCGTCTATGAGGCTGCCTAACTGCTTGTTTACCTGCCTTTGCCTATCCTTCTTTGGGCAGTATGTAATAGCGGACGAATGCCCGCTTGTGGCCGAAAGATAGATGCCGTTTTTCTGCAGGTTTAGATAGAGATCCTTGGCGACCACATAGCAACCTTCCTTTGCGGCTTTGGACTCAAACCTCTGTATGTTGGCAGATTCATGGGAGGCGACCCTGGCCACAGAGGTGCCGGCTGTTGCCGGTGCAGAAGAGCCCCACTCGCCAGGATCCAGTTTATAATGGAGTATGGGATTATAGGCAGCATTACTGATGTTCACGCCGCCCCCTCCCTCTTTTTAGCTAATCTTTGAGCCGGGTTTTACATCCTCAATGGGCGAAAGGATCGCCGGTCTGCCTTTGTCGTCTTTGGCTGCCAATAGCATGCCGTTGGACTCAATACCCATCAATTTGGCTGGCTTTAGGTTCGCCACCACAACTATCAACCTTCCCACAAGCTCCTCCGGCTTATAAAACTCCTTTAAGCCAGCTACCAGGGTTCTCGGTTTATCCTCGCCTATATCAATCTTAAGTTTAAGCAATTTCTTTGATTTTTCAACATTTTCTGCCTCAAGAACCTTGACTACCCTCAAATCAACCTTAAAAAACTCATCTATGCTTATGCGCTTATCAATCTGATTCTCTTTCTCTTCTTCCTTCTTCTCCTCAATTCTCTCAAAGAGCATTCCCATCCTCTGAACCCTGGCCTCCTCGACATTGTAAAACTCTAAATAAAACTCCATCGTCTTGTCTTTTTCAAGGCCAAGCATCTGCTGCATCTTCTCTGCCGCATCGGGCAAGAACGGAGAGATAATGCCGCTTATAAACTTAAGCGAGGCATAGAGGTTATACAAAACCTCATCTAACTCATCCTGTTTGCCCTGTTTTTTCAAGCTCCAGGGCTCCTTCTGTGTAATGTATTTATTTGCACTCCTGATAAACTCAAATATAGCTATCAAGGCCTCATCAAACCTGAATACCTTGAGGGCCTCCTCAACCCTTTTAAAGGTGTCCTTGGCAAGGATGCTTAAGCTGTCGTCATTTATGGCAGAAGGCCTCTTTATGTGGCCTTTGGCATATTTCTCCATCATTGTCAGGCTTCTGTTTAAAAGATTACCGAAGTCGTTTACGAGGTCCGAATTTATCCTATCTATAAGCTCCTTCTCAGAAAAATCACCATCAAGACCAAACGGCACATTCCTCAGCAAGAAATACCTGTATGCATCCCTGGGGTATTTCTCTATCATCCGGTTCGGATCCACCACATTACCCAAGGATTTACTCATCTTCTTACCATCAACCGTCCACCAGCCATGGGCCACAACATGTTTGGGCAGTGGCAGATCGAGAGCCATCAAAAACGCAGGCCAGTAAACGGCGTGGAATCTCAATATATCCTTGCCGACAAAGTGAACATCGGCCGGCCAGATACTGTCAAACTCACCCTTTCTGCAGCCTATAGCACTAACATAGTTAAGCAGAGCGTCAAACCAAACATATATAACATGCTTATCGTCAAACGGAACAGGAACACCCCAATCAAACGAGGTTCTTGTGATGCTTAGATCCTTCAACCCCATCTTGACAAAGCTCTTAATCTCGTTATAGCGTGTCTGCGGTATGACAAAATCGGGGTTGGCTTCATAGAACTCAAGCAACCTATCCTGATAAGCAGAAAGCCTAAAGAAATAGCTCTCCTCCTTTACAAGATCCAGCTTCCTGCCACAAACCGGACATGTTCTATCCTCTCCTATCTCGATCTCTGAATAATAGCTCTCACAGGGTATGCAATACCACCCCTCATACTCACCCTTGTATATATCGCCCTTCTTATAAATATATTCAAAGGCTTCCTGAACACACCTTTCATGATAGTCGTCGGTGGTTCTAACAAAGAAGTCGTTTGTTATATCAAGCCTCTTCCATAGCTTCTTGAAGTTCTCCACAACCCTATCTGCCAACTGCTTCGGTGTTGTGTTTGCGGCCTTAGCGGCCTTCTGGATCTTCTGGCCGTGTTCATCTGTGCCTGTTAGAAAAAATACATCCTCGCCCAACAGCCTCTTATACCTTGCCAGCGTATCGGCGGCCAATGTCGTATAAGAGTGTCCTATGTGCGGCACATCGTTCACATAATAGATGGGCGTCGTTATGTAATACTTCTTCATGACTCCGCTCCCCTTTCATATTCTTTTGCCTCCTCCCTGGGTGGAGGCGATGTAACCTTAACATCGTCGGCAGGCACCTCAACCATAAGCCCTTCCTGCGTTCTCAATATAACGGTCTTCTTTATCGGGTTGATATAGACCACCTTACCCTCAACATCGCCGGCCTTACCCATTGAATCCATAGGCGGTGCTATCTTTAAAAACTCCTCGTATGTTTCATGCTCATACCACAGACAGCACATGAGCCTGCCGCATGCACCAGATATCTTCTTCACATTTATGTTTAGATTCTGCTCCTTGGTCATCTTCATCGATACGGGATTGAATGTGCGCAAGAAACGAGCACAACACAGCTCATCGCCACACAAACCCAGGCCACCGATAATCCTTGCCTCGTCCCTAACGCCTATCTGCCTCATCTCTATGCGGGTCTTAAACACGGCGGCCAACCTTTTAACCAGCGTCCTGAAATCGACCCTGGTGGGCGATGTAAAGTAAAAGACGATCTTCTTTCTGTCCATCATACAGTCGACCTTGACAAGCTTCATATTCAGCTGCAGATCCTCTATCTCCTTTTTACAGACCTTAAAGGCCTCCTCCTCTATCCCCTTGTTCTCTTGATATACCTTAAAATCCTCCTCGGTGGCCTTTCTAACTATTGGCCTTATATCCTCATCTATAACATCGTTCTCCAAAAGCTTTACCACCTTGCCCATACCAAGGCCACGCTCGTATTCTGCAATGACCCGATCGCCTATCTTAAGCTCACCCTCATAGGTATAGGGGTATAACTGACCAACACGCATGAACTCAACTATCGCTATCTTCATATTTCACTCCATAACATCAACAAAAGCGTTGATTAGAACTGTATTCCTATTGAGGTTGTATTCCCTCAATGTCTTCACATACTCAAACAGCCTTTCTGCCTTCTCGGCTCTGCCTGCCTTTATCAAAACCCTTATAAGCGACTCAAGGGCCGCAATAATATCATCCTTCTCCTTCAAAGAAAAAAGATACCCAAACAACCTATCGGCATCATCGACAATGCCCAAATCAAGCCCTGTCTCAGCAGTGGGCTTAAACGAAACCCTCTGGCAACGGGAATATATCGTATCCAGCAGCTCATCTGGCTTATAAAACACAAACCAGCACAGCGGCGGTGGCTCCTCTGTCAACTTGAGCATGGCGTTCTGGGCATCAAAACCCACACTGCCTATAACAAAGCCGATTCTATCGCTGTGGTGGACGGTGGATAGCTCCTTTATCCTCCTGACATCGTCTATCTTCAACTGCTCATACTCAAACACCCTATCCACACCCAGCCCCTTTATAAACTCCAAGGCCTTCTGGCTATCGGCACCCTCTAAGATAAAGGATCTAAAGCGGTCTAAATCCTTCTCCATACACCCAAAACCCTATCAAACACACCCTCTATCGAGCCGCTGCCGTCTATTAAGTAAAAGCCTTTTTCCATTTTGGACAACTCAAGATAGCCATCCCTCACCCGCCTGAAGAAATCCTCGCTTTTGGATTCGATGCTGTCCGGTTTTCTTAGCCTCCGTTTCATCTCATCAATGGCAATATCTATAAAAAAGACAACATCGGGCTTTAAGCCCCCTGTGGCAATCTCGTTGGCCTTTTTCAAAAAATCCACATCCACGCCTATGCCAAACCCCTGATAGGCTATGGTGGAATAGAGACTCCTGTCGCTTACAACAATGAGCCCTTCATTCAAAGCCTGTCTTATTTTAGCAATGCCCTGCGCCCTGTCTGCCAAAAACAGAAAGAGCTTTGCTTTATCCGTTAGGTTGCTGTTTAGAAGCAGATCCCTAAAAACCTCAACCGACGGCTCTTTGGTAAAATAGACGCCATACCCTTCCCTTTTTAGGAAAGACACAAACAACTCGGCCTGCGTTGATTTTCCACAGCCGTCTATCCCCTCAAAGGCTATATATTTACAACAGCTCTTTGGGTGCTTTCTTTGGTGCATATATGCTCTTTCCTATTATCTTTATCATCTCGCTCCAGCCGGTGCTATCGTCTATTTTAGCATCCAAAACGGGCTGCATCCTCGAATCCATCATATCTATCATGTTTATCAAAACAGCTTCCCTGGTCTTGGGTTTTTTTGGTGAACCGTATTCGTATTCACCGTGATGGGCGAGTATACAGTGCAATAGATTCAACTTCTTCTCCTGGCTCAAAACATTCAACCTCTCGATAACATTCTGAACAATCGTATAGCCGATGATTATATGACCGATGAGCTTGCCCTCCGTTGTATAGTTGAATGTGGTTGCATCAAGCTCATAAACCTTGCCTATATCGTGCAGCAGCGCACAACTTACCAACAAATCCCTATCCACTCCATCGTAATCCTTAGCAAGCTCTGAGGCAATCTTGCCCACAGAAACGGTATGCTCAATAAGCCCGCCAACATAAGCATGGTGCATGGTCTTTGCCGCTGGCGCCTTGCTGAATCGCTCTAAAAAATCGTCCTTCAGAAAGACCTCCTCAAGCACCTTCTTAAGCCCTGTATGCTTAACGCTATCGATTAGACCTAAAAGCTCCTCTTGAAGCTTGTTTATATCCCTTTTGGTTGAAGGCAAAAAGGCGCTTTTGTCCACCTCCTTCTCATCCAGCCTCTCAAGGTCCTTTATAATCACCTGCCAGTTGTCGTTGTAATAGTTGCTCTCGCCCTTTATCTTAACAAAATCGCCTGCCTCGAACCTATCCTTCAGATGCAGTAGGTTATTCCAAATCTTGGCATCGATTATACCCGTTTTGTCCTTTAGCTTAAGCCCCACATACTCATCACCGTTTCTTGCCTTGAGTATGTGTTTTTCAGAGACCAAAAAGGTCTCTCCCTCTATCTTTTTTAGCTTTCTCTGCTTTATCGCCTCAATGCAGTCATACATAGCGCCCCTCCATATTCTTGCCCATAAAAGATATATGAATAGGGTCGCATTTTCAAGAAACTTCTTGCTAAAAATCGTTTTTTTTGTATAGTTAATTAGGTATGTGTTGCGGTTTATTTGCATTAAACAAAAGGAGAAAGCTATGCGCTTGAGAATGTTAATTATTGCTGTGGTGATACTATTTATAAGTCCGCTATCCGAGGCACAGCTGGTGGACAAAATTATAGCAACGGTAAACGGCAAACCCATAACAACATACGAGCTGCAAAACCTGGCTGGATTTTACAGAACACACAACATAAAAGAACTCCTAAACAGCGTAATAGATGACTATTTGATAGAGCAGTATGCAAAGAGTATGGGTATAGAGGTGCAGGACAAAGACATAGAAAAATACATGGAGAACATGGCCCATGCCAACAACTTAAGCATGGATGAGTTTTTGCAGAAGCTGAAGGAAAACCACATAGATTTAGAGTATTACAAAAAGGGCGTTATGCTGAAGTTATACAGGATAAAGTTTGCAAGAAGGCTGTTTTTGGGCTCTGTTAGGGTCAGTGATGAGGATGTGGAAAACTATTACAAGTTGCACAAGGATCAGTTTAAAAATTACAGCAAGGTGCTAAAGCTGGACATTCTGACGATGAACGATAAAAAAACGGCCGAGGCTGTGTATAGGCAACTAAAGAACAACAAAACATTCGAATCCATCAAAACCGAAAACAAAGCAGTAAGAGAGGAGATCAGGCAAATTCCCATAAACGCACTCAACCCATACCTGCAGAGTAAGCTGTTAAGCCTAAAACCCGGTGAATATACAGACATCATAGAGTCAGACGGTAGGTATTACATAGTGAAGCTATTAAAGATCCAGAGCGGGGATAACCTAAAGGAAGACATAAGAAACATACTCATCGATCAGAGGGTTTCTGCAAAGCTAAAGAGCTGGCTGAAGATGGTCAGGGCCAGATCCGACATAGAAGTATTCTCAAAATGAGGCTGGATCAATTCCTCAAAGAGACAAGGATAATAAAGAGGCGCACGCTGGCAAAGCAGATGTGCGACGACGGCTTTGTTATGGTAAACTCAAAGAAGGCCAAGGCCTCGTATGAGCCCAAAGAGGGCGATGTGATCGAGATATACTTCAAACAGAAGAAGGCAAGATACAGGGTTGAGTCCATCCCGCAGAAGGGCACAAAAAAGGCAGAGGCAATAAATTACTATACCATGTTGGGTGAGGAGTATTATGAGTGATAACAGACCCATTATTGGCGTTAGTATGGGTGATCCTGCAGGCATAGGCGTTGAGGTAATCCTAAAACACATGATCTATGAGTTAACATCCAAATACAGGCTTGCTATTTTTGGCAACTCAGACATATTCGAATACTATATGGACAAATTCAATCTCGCACTCAACATAAACCCCATAGATGATCCGTCAAACATAGGCAAAGATTACAAAGACGGTGAGTTAAACATCGTGGAGATTACCGATTTTGACCCCAAAAACCTAAAAATCGGCACGATAGACCCAGAATGCGGCAGGGTTGCCTATGAGAGCTTTACAAAGACCATAGATGCAGCCTTAAAGGACCACATAGACGCCATAGTGACAGCACCCATAAACAAGGAGGCAATGAACCTGGCGGGTTTTAAATATCCCGGCCATACAGAGATATTGGCAGAAAAGACAAAGGTAAGAGACTTTGTTATGATGCTGGCCGCCAAGCGCTTCAGAATAGCGCTTGTTACGACACATGTTGCCTTAAGGGATGTGCCAAAACTCATAACAAAGGAGAGGGTCTTAAAGACGATAAGGATAGTAAATCAAGACCTAAAGAAGTGGTTTGGTATCAAATCGCCAAAGATAGCCGTTGCCAGCCTAAACCCCCACAACTCAGAAGGCGGCATGATGGGGGATGAGGAGGAGAAACACATAAATCCGGCTATAAAAGAGGCCCAGTCCGAAGGCATAGCGGTGGAAGGCACATTTTCCGCCGATACGCTCTTTGTAAAGGATAGGCGGGGCAAATACGACTGCTTCATAAGCATGTATCACGACCAGGGGTTGGCCGTTTTAAAGGCGCTCTATTTTGACACAAGCGTCAACATAACACTCGGCATCCCCATTATCAGGACATCACCCGACCACGGGACGGCTTTTGATATTGCAGGCAAGTTCATAGCCGATCACAAGAGCTTCTCAGAGGCCGTAAGGCAGGCATACAGAATGTCTCGATGGAAGCAAAAAAACAGTTAGGGCAACACTTTCTAATAAACAAGGGAGTTGCCCATAAAATATCACAGCGGCTTACTAATGCAGAACTGATTGTTGAAATCGGAGGAGGAAGGGGGGCGCTTACCGAGGAGTTAGCAAAACTCAAAAAAACCGTTGTGGTTGTGGAGTTCGATAGGCAGCTTGCCCTCTTTTTAAAGGAGAGATTCAAAAACGAGGGTAATGTTTATATCGTATTGGGGGATGGAAGGGATACGAAGCTAAAGAAAAACGCCTGGGTTTGCGGCAATTTACCCTATAATGTCTCCAAACCCATAATAAAGAATTTCGTTATGCAGAAGGAATTAATAGAGAGAATGGTTTTTATGGTTCAAAAAGAGGTGGCAGAGGTTATCTGCGCAAAAGCATCAACCCCGTCTTTTAACAAGTTTTCCGTTCTAAGTCAGCTATTCTATCACACACAAAGGCTATTCGATGTAAAACCCGGCTCGTTTAGCCCAAAACCGAAGGTTAACTCAACCGTTGTGGAATTCAGAAGGAAGGAGCATCTGCCCGATATAGACAAATCGTTCTTTTCGTTTTTAAATCAACTCTTTTACTTTCCCAGAAAGACGGTAAAGAACAACTTAAGGATAGAGTTGGACGATGAGGTCGCAAGAAAAAGACCGTCCGATTTAACCATTGAAGAAATGATAGGGATTTGGAGTGAAAAATGGCAGAATTCGTAAATATTGTTGCATTAGGGGGTTTAGACGAGATAGGCCTAAACTCAACGGTATTTGAGACAGAAAACGACATGGTATTAATCGATGCCGGCCTAATGTTTCCAGAAGAGGACATGCTGGGCGTTGACATCGTCATTCCCGATTTTAGCTATATCTATGAAAATAAAGATAAGCTCAAGGCTTTGATTCTAACCCATGCGCATGAGGACCATGTAGGGGCAATACCCTATCTATTGCAGAACCTCAACATACCCATATACGGCACAAAATTGACACTGGGCCTTGTGAAGGCAAAACTAAAGGAGTTCAACATAACCAATGTAAAATTCATAGAGATAGAACCGTCAAGGAAGTTCCGGATTGGCGATTTCGAGATAGAACCCATAAGGACAACCCACTCCATCGTTGACGGCGTTGGCTTTGCCATAACAACGGATGTGGGCGTTATCATACATACGGGCGATTTTAAGATAGACCAGACACCGGTGGACGGAAAACCATTTGATATGCTGAAGTTCTCCGAATACGGCTCAAAGGGTGTAAAACTGCTTTTAAGCGATAGCACAAATGCCACGGTAAGGGGATTTACAGGCTCAGAAAAGGAGATAAAGAAGGGCTTTTTGAGTATATTCTCATCTGCCAAAGGCAGGATATTGGTCGTGACCTTCGCATCCAACATACACAGAATCCAGCAGGTGGTAAATACAGCCATAGAAACCAACAGAAAGGTCTGCATCACGGGCAAGAGCATGCTCCAGAATGCAACAATCGCAAGGCAGTTGGGGTATCTAAACATACCCCAGGAGGTCTTGATCTGCGAGGATGAACTCTCCAAATTTGCGGATAACGAGGTAATCATAGTCACGACAGGCTCCCAGGGGGAGCCCATGAGCGGATTGTCGAGGATAGCCTTAGGTGAGCATAAAAACATAAAGATAAAACCCACCGATACGGTGGTTATATCGGCCAAGGCCATACCGGGGAACGAAAGGGCCATCCTGAAGATAATAAACACCCTATCCAGAAAAGGCGCTCGAGTGTTCTATGAGGGCAATTCCAATGTCCATGTATCGGGTCATGCATCGCAGGAGGAGTTAAAGCTCATGATAAACATGGTAAGGCCGCAATACTTCATGCCCATACACGGCGAATACATGATGAGGAAACAACACTCAACGATAGCAGAGGAGTTAGGCATACCGCCACGCAACATCTTCACCATAGACAACGGTGATGTGCTGACGCTTACAAAGAACGACGCTAAGGTCACAGACAAAATACGCACCGGCAGGGTATTTGTTGACGGTAAGGGCGTGGGCGATATAGAAGATGTGGTAATAAGGGACAGGATAAAGCTATCAACGGACGGCTTTGTTGTGGTTATCGTAACGGTAAGCAATACAACAGGCGAGCTATTAAGCGATCCAGAGATCATAACAAAGGGCCTTCTGTATGAGGAAAAATCCCAAAAGCTGCTGCATGAGGCCACAATGATGGTCAAAAACCTCATAAACCAAAGCGGTGTTGACCTAAAAACCGACGCCTATGAGATAAAAAAGAAGATCAGAAAGGCAATGAACAAGTTTTTACACAAAAAGCTCATGAGAAGCCCCATGGTGCTGCCCATTATCATGGAGATTTAGCATGAGAAGAGTCAGCGGTTTCGTTCTGTTTGTCCTTTTTGTTTCCTTGATACTGTTCCTTGCGCTAATCTCATACAACTTTGGTGATGTGTTCTATCCGCACACCAGGATAAGGAACTTCATAGGGCTTTTTGGCGCCAATGTCTCATACTTCATCTTAAACAGATTTGGCATAGCGGGCTATCTTGCTCCGCTCCTTCTTGCCTTAAGCTCCTTCTCCTATCTAAAAAGCCCGTTGAAATTTGGAAGGAGCGTAATATTCTGGATCATATTTTTGATACTGTTTGATATTATACTGTATGCCTTGATAGGCATAAACAGAGCTAACTTAACAAGAAACGGCTTCTTTCTCTGCGGTGCTTTGGGTTATATGCTGGGCTCCTCGGTGGAGTTCTTCTTGGGCAAGATAGGCACATTCCTGATCGTTTTGCCTGTATCTTTGGGGGCGCTATACCTAAGCCAGAAGGAGTTTATTTCAACCATAATCCAGAAGATACCACACAAGAGCAAAGCTATAGAAAAACCCAAGGAGCAAGCCAGCTCAAAAAAAAAAGTTAAAATAGAGCCACCCGAGGAGGAAAACCCGAAAGAGCAGCCGCAGCAGGCAGAGGAAAACCGCACCCAGGATTCAAAACCCGTCCAGGAAGACAAAACAGATACACCCTTTGAGATAGACACCCAATACCTGAAAAACAAAAAAGAAGAAACACTTGACCAAATACAGACAAAAACAGAAGACGGATACACATTCCCGCCTATTGACCTATTGGATGAACCCCTAAAGGTGGGGGATGATGAACTAAACAGGGAAGAGATAGAGGAAAACGCCAGAAAACTCGAGGAAAAGCTCAAGCACTTCGGCGTTGAGGGTAAGGTTGTCAGCGTAAAGCCGGGGCCTGTGGTTACGATGTATGAATTCAGGCCCAAATCCGGCATTAAGATAAGCAAAATAGCCAACCTATACAACGATCTGGCGCTGGCCATGGAGGCCATGTCGGTAAGGATCATAGCGCCAGTGCCGGGCAAGGCGGTCGTAGGCATAGAGATATCCAACAGAAACAGGCAGACCGTATTCATGAGGGAGATCTTATCGTCCAAGACATTTATCAACTCATCATCCAAGCTAACCTTGGGGCTTGGCAAGGATACGGTGGGAAGCCCCTTCGTTGCAGACCTGACCAGGATGCCCCATCTGCTGATAGCAGGTGCAACAGGCTCAGGCAAAAGCGTCTCACTGAACACCATGATAATAAGCATACTCTATAAGGCCAAGCCGGATGAGGTTAAGTTTGTTATGATAGACCCCAAGATCTTAGAGCTTTCCATATACGACGGCATACCGCACATGATGATGCCGGTTGTAACCGATCCAAAAGAGGCCGCAGCAGCCCTAAGCGCACTGATAAACGAAATGGAAACCCGATACAAGATCATGTATGAAGCGGGCGTCAGAAACATCGAGGGATTCAACAAAAAGGCAAAGGCGAATCAAATCGACTATCCACCCATGCCCTATATCGTTGTTGTGGTTGATGAGCTTGCCGACCTCATGATGACATCGGGCAAGAAGGTGGAGATGTATATCGAAAGACTGGCGCAAAAGGCCAGGGCAAGCGGCATACACATGATCGTCGCCACGCAAAGGCCCAGTGTTGATGTGGTGACGGGCCTGATTAAGGCCAACTTCCCTGCAAGGATATCGTTTAAGGTCACATCCAAGGTCGACTCAAGAACGATCCTTGACACCCAGGGTGCAGAAGCCCTGCTCGGCAGGGGTGATATGCTGTTTATGCAGCCCGGCTCATCAACATTAGAGAGAATCCATGGCGCATTCATCAGCGATAACGAAATCAAACGCATTACGGATTTTGTGAAATCCCAGGGCGAACCGGAATACAACGAGGAGTTGATGGAGGCCACAAAAGAGGTGAGCCAAATAGACGACGATGAGGAGTTAGACCCCATGTTTGATGAGGCCGTGCAGATCATAAAAGAGGGCGGAAACCCCAGCATATCTTACTTGCAGAGGCGATTGAAAATAGGATACAATAAAGCTGCAAGAATTGTTGAACAGATGGAAAAAAAAGGTATACTATCAAAACCCGATCACAGGGGAAAAAGGGAAATCCTGATTTAGGAGGGCTTTTAAAATGGCTCTTATTGTTCAGAAATACGGTGGGACAAGCGTTGGGTCCTTAGAGAGAATCAGAATTGTGGCCCAGCATATCAAGGAGACAGCAGACAAAGGCAATAAGGTAGTCGCCATAGTATCGGCTATGGCAGGCGAAACAGATAAATTAATCAAGATGGCCAAGGAGCTATCCGACCGCCCAAGTGAAAGGGAGATGGACCTGCTCCTATCAAGCGGCGAGCGCATATCCAGCGCTCTGGTGGCCATAAGGCTCAATGCCATAGGGGCAAAGGCCGTGGCCATGACAGGAAGACAGTGCGGCATAATAACCGATGAGGTCCATACCAAGGCAAGGATAAAATCCATCAATACAGAGAACATCATGAAGCATTTGGACGACGGCGAGATAGTGATCGTTGCAGGATTCCAGGGGATAAGCCATACAACGGGTGATGTCACAACCCTGGGAAGGGGTGGCTCAGACACAACGGCTGTGGCCATAGCCGCAGCGCTTAAGGCCGATGTATGCGAGATATACACCGATGTTGATGGCATATACACAGCAGACCCAAGGATAGTCAAAAACGCAAGGAAGCTGGATAAGATAAGCTATTCTGAGATGATGGAGCTTGCAAGTTTGGGTGCTAAGGTCTTACAGATACGCTCCGTTGAGTTTGGTATGAAGTATAATGTTCCTATAATGGTGCTTTCCAGCTTTACCTTCAATCCAGGGACATTAGTAACAAAGGAGGATAAGGAAATGGAGAAGATCGTTGTTTCCGGCATAGCTCAGGATAAGAATCAGGCGAGACTTAAGATAAACAAGGTTGAAGACAGACCCGGCGTTGCTGCCAAGATATTTGAAGAGATAGCCGCAAACAACATAAATGTCGACATGATCGTTCAGAATGTTAGCGATGACGGAAAAACCACGGATATTTCCTTTACCGTTCAGAGGGATGAGGCGGATAAGGCGTTTGATGTATTAAAGAGACTGGCCGAGGAGCTAAAAGCCGGTGAGGTTAGCATAAACAAGGATGTCGCCAAGGTCTCCGTTGTCGGTGTGGGTATGAGGTCTCATCCGGGCGTTGCTGCCAAGATGTTTGAGACATTGGCAAGGGAGAACATAAACATAAGGGCTATATCGACCTCAGAGATAAAGATATCGTGTCTGATTGATGAAAAATACACAGAGCTTGCCGTAAGATCCCTGCATGAAGCATTTGGTCTTGATAAAGAATAGGAGGATACGATGTTTTTGCTGGACTTTGAAAAACCCATCTATGAGATAGAGGAGCAGATAGAAAACCTAAAGAAGATGGCAGAAGAGCGGGGATTGGATGTAAAACAGGAGATAGAACAGTTAGAAAACAAGAAAAACCAGATACTCAAGAAGGAGTTTGAGAACCTCTCCATAGACAAGATTATAAAGATCGCAAGACACCCAAACAGGCCTTATACATTGGATTATATCGAGCGTATAATTGACGATTTTACAGAGGTGCACGGCGATAGGCACTTTGCAGACGATAAGGCCATCGTGGCCGGGTTTGGATATTTAGACGGACAAAGGGTGGCAATCATCGGCCATCAGAAGGGTAAAAACACAAAGGACAACCTATACAGAAACTTCGGCATGGCCAACCCGGAGGGATACAGGAAATCCCAGAGGATCATGAAGCTGGCCGAAAAGTTCAATATGCCCATAATAACATTTGTCGACACACCCGGCGCATATCCAGGCATTGGGGCTGAGGAGAGGGGACAATCCGAGGCCATAGCGGTAAACTTATACACCATGTTCAAGGTGAGCGTGCCTGTGGTTAGCATCATAACCGGCGAGGGTGGCTCAGGCGGTGCTTTGGCTATAGCTGTGGGTGATAGGATAGGCATGCTTGAGTTTTCCATATACGGGGTCATATCGCCTGAGGGGTGCTCATCGATCCTATGGAGGGATGCCAGCCACTCCATTGAGGCAGCCAAAGCCATGAAGGTAACGGCCAAGGATCTGTATGAACTTGGCGTGATCGATGAGATAATCAAAGAGCCCATAGGCGGCGCTCACAGGAATTACGATGAGATGGCAAACAGGGTAAAGGGGTTCATAACAAAGAGCCTCGGAGAGCTTACAAAACTCTCCAAGAAAAAGCTGCTTGCCAAGAGATGGGAAAAATGGAGAAAGATGACAACGCAGTTTCTATAGAGCTCTCTCGCTTAAGGGATAAGATAAGCGATATAGACAAAAGAATCATAGAGCTATTGGAAGAAAGGGCGAATCTTGTAAAGGAGGTGGGCAGGATCAAGCGCAAACACAACCTGCCCTTTTACTCACCCGACAGGGAGACAAAGATCTATAAGATGATAGAGGCCTATGCCAAGGAGGAATTCCCCATAAAGAGCCTAAAGACGATATTCAGGGAGATAATGAGCGCATCTATAAGGCTTGAGGAGCCTTTAACGATAAGCTATTTAGGCCCTGAGGCCACATTCACCCACCAGGCGGCCATTGAGCGGTTCGGTCTATCGTTGCACTATGTCCCTGAGGAGTCGATAGAGGATGTCTTCATGGATGTGGAGCACGATAGGGCAGATTTTGGCGTTGTGCCTATAGAAAACTCCATCGAGGGGGTTGTGCATTACACACTGGATATGTTTATAGAATCCTCCGTCAAGATCGTCTCTGAGATATACATAGACATCAAGCATAACTTGCTCTCAAAGGCCACCAATCTACAGCAGATAAAGGCCATATACTCACACCCCAACGCCTTGGGTCAGTGTAAGAACTGGATAAAGAAACACCTGCCCAATGTCCCCTTATTTGAAACCGTATCAACGGCCAAGGCGGCAAAGATAGCAGAAAAAGACGAAACGGCCGCAGCCATAGCATCCAGGGCGGCAAGCGAGATTTACGGATTGAATGTTCTGGCAAGCGGCATTGAGGATAGAACCAACAACATAACGAGGTTTCTGGTAATCGGCAAAAAGATACCCTCAAAAACCGGCAACGATAAAACATCATTCATGTTTTCCATCAGGGATAAGGTCGGGGCTTTGTATGAGATACTGCAGCCGTTTTATCAGAACAAGATAAACCTGACCCGTATAGAATCCAGACCGTCCAGGGAGAAGAACTTTTCATACATATTCTATGTGGATGCTGAGGCTCATATAGAGGATCAGAAACTAAGGGATGCACTCTCAAGGATAGAGCCACTGACCGTATTCTTGAAGATCTTGGGCTCATACCCCAAAGACCAGCGTTTATCTGTATAGCCTAACAAAGGCCTCTATACCCCTTGCTATACCCCTTGCCAACTCCCTTTTAAAGGAATCCTTATGGAGATACACCGCATCAACAGGGTTGTTAATGAATGCCGTCTCTATAAGAATGGATGGACATCTGGTGCCGACAAGCACATAAAACGGGGCCTGCCTAACACCCCTGCCCTTGTAGGTCTTATAGACCTTTCTGCCCCAGATCAGCATATCCCTATAGACCTTTGATGCCAGCACCTTGGAGTATTGGATCTTCTTTGTTTGTATCAGGGAGAGTATGATTTTATTCAAGTCCCCCAATTGGGATAGGCTCATCCCGTTTTCCCTTGCAGCCAAAGAAAGCGCCCTCTTGTCGGATGTGGTGTTTAGAAAGTAAACCTCAAGCCCCCTGGCGTTGTCTTTCCTCTTTGGCGAGTAATTGGCATGGATCGAGACAAAAACATCGGCCTTTACCCTGTTTGCCAGCTTCACCCTATCTGCCAATGTGGGATAGGTATCGCCCCGCCTTGTCATATAAACCTTATAGCCATCGGCTCTTAGAAAATCGGCCACATACCTGCCTATAAAAAGCACAACATCCTTCTCCTTATCCAACGGACCAATAGCGCCGGGGTCCTTACCGCCGTGTCCTGGGTCTATGACTATAACCGCCCTTCTCTTTTTGGGACTGACAATCAGGGGCTTGCCCTGTATTGGAGCGCTTTTTCTGTCTGCCTTTATCCTTACAACCAAAAACCTGCCGCCTTTGGATAGAACAAGTCGGAAGTGATAGGAATAGCCCTTGTCCATCTTGAAGAATATCCTCGTTTCACCCTTGATGATACGGGTTAGAATCCTTTTTATATAACCGCACGGTTTAAGGTCTGTCTCGACTGCTATAATCCTATTCGGAACCGCAATATACCAGTAATCGTCAGAAAGCCTGATAAACCTATAATGCCTTATGCCGCTAAAGGTCAAAATGACATTTTGAACACCATCCGATATCCTCAGACAGCCAAACCCCTTAAGCTTTACAAGGCCATCTGCCTGGGCTAACGATGCGTATAAAATAAACAGGATTAGAACAACGAACCGCCTCATGGGTCTATTTATAGCCTATTTTGACCAAAATTGCCAAATTTCTTGCTTTTGATGGCCTAAATTATTATAGTTAGGCAGGGGGATTTATGAGGGTTTTAGGCATAGACTATGGAACAAAAAAGATAGGCATAGCCATAAGCGATCAGACAAACACGATAGCCTTACCGCATGGGGTGATCGATGCAGATGAGGAATGCTTCAGCAAGATAGAAGAGATAGTAAGGGAAAACAACATAACAAGGATCGTTGTTGGCATGCCCATAACGCTAAAAGGTGAGAAGGGCAAAAGGGCGCTTGAGACCGAAGGCTTCATAGAGGAGCTATCCAACAGGATAGGCGGCGTGGAGATTATCGAGTGGGATGAGAGGATGTCGACGCGGTTTTCCGAAAGGATACTAAACAAGGCAAACATCAAGGGCAGGAAGAACAAAAAGAAGGTAATAGACAAGATAGCGGCAACCTTCATCCTTCAAGGCTATTTAGATTCCCTGATATGAATTTTCTAAAGAAACTATTTATAGCCAACATATTCGTTCTGTTAATCGTTATAGCATTTGTAATCTTCACTATTTTTAAGTTTAACAGCTTCTTAAATTCCCCTCCATCCAACAAACACAAGCCCATATACATCGAGATACACAAGAACGAATCGGTGCGCTCAATAATAAAAAAGCTGAAATTTAGGGGGCTATTGAAGCGGGGCGACTGGTTTTATTACTATGTTAGACTAACGGGCAAGGCAAAACAGATCAAGGCGGGCGTCCACCTGTTTTACACAGACTCAACACCAAAACAGATCCTAAAAGAGCTTACCAATCCAGAGTTATACACAAAGAAGATCACCATACCCGAGGGATGGACAATCCGCAAAATAGCAAAGCTTTTAAGCAAAAAGGGCTTTGACGGCCAGGGGCTGCTTGCCCTATCGGATAACCAGAGCTTCATAAAGCAGTGCGCCCGTTATGGGGCCAAAACCTTAGAGGGTTTTTTATACCCCGACACATACTATATAGCCATAGGGGAAAAAACGGCCACCATAGCCGGCTTGATGTGCAGGAGGTTTGCTGAGGTATTTAGAGACATAACCGGCAAGGATAAATTCAGCAAAGACGATTACGACAAACTCATCATAGCCTCCATCATACAAAAAGAGGCAACAAGGATAAAGGATATGCAACTGGTGGCGGGCGTGATATACAACAGGCTCAAAAAACGCATGCCGCTTCAGATGGACTCAACCACAAGCCTGACCAGGCCGTTTAACACATACAAACGCAGGGGATTGCCCGTTGCGCCGATCTGCAACCCTGGAAGTGATGCCCTATTTGCGGCATACAACCCCAAACCGACCGATTATCTCTATTTCATCTCCAAAAGGAACGGCGAGATGGTGTTCAGTAAAACACTAAAAGAACACAACAGAAACATAAGGAAGTATCTAAAATGAATTTCTATATAAAAACCTTCGGCTGCCAGATGAACGAAAGGGATTCAGAGAAGGTCATAGGCATCTTGACTCAAAACGGCTGGAGGATGACGAGTGATATAAAAGAGGCAGACCTGATAATCGTAAACTCCTGTGCCGTCAGGGAGAAGGCCGAAAACAAGATTTACAGCGAGATAGGGAGATTAAAATTCAAAAATAGAAACGCAACCGTTGTGGCTATGGGCTGCGTTGCCCAGATAAATTATGAAAAGCTAAGCAGGGTAGCACACATCGTCATAGGCACAAACACGATAGATGAGTTTTACAACATAGCAAAAAACCCGCAAAAGGGGGTTTTTATCAAGGAGAGGATGGACAACCCCGATTATATCTTTCCCCACACAAAAAGCGTAAGCGCATTTGTTGATATTATGTATGGTTGCAACAACTTCTGCACCTATTGCATTGTGCCCTTCACAAGGGGAAGGGAGATATCCCGAAAAAAAGAGGCAATAATCGATGAGATAAAAAAGCTGATAGATAACGGCACCAGGGAGGTTATGCTGCTTGGACAGAATGTAAACTCATACGGCAAGGGATTGAATTATAGCTTTGTGGATCTGCTCTATGAGGTAAACAAGTTAGAAGGCCTAAAGCGCATACGGTTTACCACCTCTCACCCAAAGGACTTCTCAAAGGAACTAATCGAGGCCATGAGGGATTTAGATAAGGTTTGCGAACACATACACCTGCCTATACAATCCGGATCGAACAAGATATTGAAACTAATGAGGCGGGGTTACACAAAAGAGGAATACTTAGAAAAGGTTATGATGTTTAAGGAGATGATACCCCAAGGCTCAATAACCACCGATATAATTGTGGGTTTTCCGCAAGAGACAGAAGAAGACTTCCTACAAACGGTCGAGGTGGTAAAGACGGTTGAATACGACACATCGTTCTCGTTCAAATACTCCAAAAGACCACTAACAAAAGCCAAAGACATGGAGGGTCAGATAGACGAAGAAACCAAACTAAATCGCCTAAACCACCTGCAACAGTTGCAGGCTCAAATAACACAAAAGAAGCTTAAGGATTATGTGGGCAGGATAGTCGAGGTGCTCGTTGAGGGCAAGGCCAAGAAAGAGGGCATGCTTGCAGGCAGAAACAGGCAAAACATAGTTGTCAATTTCGACTTTAGGGATAATATTAAAGCAGGCGATTGTTTGAGGGTTAAGATAACAAAGGCCCTTAAACACTCACTGATAGGAGAAATCACTGAAGGGGTTGGCAATGATTGAGCTTCAAATAACCGATGTTGAATTGGGCAGTGGCGGTGGTGATGTCTATTGCCAGGACATGGACGGCTTCTATTACAAGTTTCCCATCGATTACTCAAAGGCCAAGTTCATATCGCTTCTGATGCACGGCGTTTATGTGCCTTCCGATGGCATCTATGAGCTGGTTTTAAAGCTTTTGGCCTCGCTTGGATACTCCATCGATGCCATCGTAATCCTCGACGGATACAAAAACAAGGCTGCGATAAGGGTGGTCAACCCGCACTCAGAGGTAAAATACCTGCCTATAAGCATAGAGGATGGCCTGGTTTTGGGTGTTTTGGCGAATGCCCCTTTTTACATAAAAAGGGAGGCATGCTTCTTAGAGGTCGAAACCATCGAGGATTCCCTCTGGTATAGGCTTCTAAAAGAACTGGATTTATGCTAATCAGAGAGATACTGGAGAAAATAGAGGAAGATACCCTCCACGGGGCTGCTTTTTTATCAAAAAACGCAACAAGGCCCAAGGGGGATGAAAAAGACGATGTAAGAACCGACTTCATGAGGGATAGAGACAGGATCATCCACTCCAAGGCCTTCAGGAGGCTCAAACACAAAACGCAGGTGTTCTTCTCACCAAGCGGAGACCACTACAGAACCCGCATGACCCATACGCTTGAGGTGTCTCAAATCGCACGCACCATAGCCAAAGCGCTCCTTCTAAACGAAAGCCTTACAGAGGCCATAGCATTGGGGCATGATTTAGGGCATACGCCGTTTGGGCATGCAGGCGAGAAGATACTAAACGAAAAATCGAAAAAGGGGTTTAAACACTGGGTTCAAAGCCTCCGCGTGGTTGATGTTATAGAAAAGGACGGCCAGGGGCTAAACCTGACCAATCAGGTAAGGGACGGTATACTGAAACACTCAAAGGGCAGGGGCGATATAATACCAAAAGACAAAACGCACCTTGCCAAAACGCTCGAGGGTCAAATCGTCCGCATAGCAGACATCATAGCCTATGTTAACCACGATATAGACGATGCCATAAGAGCGGGCATAATAGAAAACAACAATATACCCAAAGATATACTGGATGAGCTGGGTGATACACATGCAAAAAGGATAGCCACAATGGTTAAAAGCGTGATACGCTCAACACAGCAGAACAACTATGCGTTCATATCGATGGAAGAGGAAAAACTCCAGGCGCTGGATGCCTTGAGGGACTATCTGTTTGAGAATGTCTATTTAAGCGAGAATGTTATGAACGAGGTAAACAAGGCCTCAAAGATCATAAGCGACCTGTTCGACTATTTTATGGAGAACCCGCAAAAGATAAAGAAACACTTTTCAGACGATACAGAGACGGTCGTTGTCGATTATATTTCTGGCATGACAGATAGATTTGCGCTAAACTTATACCAGCAGATATTCTTACCGAAACCGTGGGAGGGGGGTAGTGTTAGCTTCTGATGTTTTAAACAGGATAGCGGATGAATTCGATACAACAGAGGTGTTTTTAGAAGAATCAAAAGAGGAGGGGTTTGAGCTAAAAAACGCAAAGGACTTCTCCAAGCAATTAACGCAAAAAAGGGGTATAGGTATAAGGGCAGTTAAGAACAACAAGCTGATCTTTGGATACACAAGCCTAACCGATAAGCCCAATTTAGATCAGATAATAGACGATTTGAAAAAGGCAAGCAGGATCGTCAAGGATGTGGATGCCAAAACCATTCCACAAACAAGCACAACAATAGAAGAAAAGGCCAAAAAGATAGAACTGGATGAGAAACTCATAAAGGACAAGCTAAACGAGATCTCCTCAAATGCCATGGGTTTTGACAAAAGAATCAAAGAGGTAAAATCCGCATCGATAGGCACATACTCAGTAAATGTTCAGATAGCAAACAGCTACGGTTTAAACGCCTCATACAGCAAGACGCATGTATCCTCAGCCATAGAGGTGCTTGCAGAGGATAAGATATCGGATTTAGGCTATTACGCCTTGGATGGCGATAGCCTGGAAGCAATAGACTTTGACTTTTTATACAAAAAGGCCTCAAGCCTGGCAATAAACAAGCTCTATCCAACATCCATCGACACAAAAAAATACAGTATAATCATATCCAACAACACATTCAGGGATATACTGGCCCACTTTATCGGTGCATTTAACGCCTATTCGGTTATAAACCAAACAACGCCTTTTGAGGATAAGCTGAACGAGCAGGTATTCTCAGAAAACATAACGATCATAGACGCCAAACGGATAGAAAGGCGCCCCAATTCCATGCAGACAGACGATGAGGGGATAGAAAGAGCCGATACGGTTGTTGTTGAAAACGGCATACTCAAAACATTCCTCCACAATACATACACATCTAACAAGCTCAACATGCCAAACACATCAAACGCCAAAAGGGGCGGCTTTGATTCCATGCCAAAGGTTGGGCCATTCAACCTCTATATAAAACCCGACAAAGCAACGAGCAGGGATAGGCTTTTAAACATGATAGACGGCATCTATATCATCGATGTGATGGGGCTACACATGGCAAACCCCATAAGCGGCGACTTCTCCTTAGGCATAAACGGGTTTTTGGTTCACAACGGCGAGCTTGTAAGCTATTTCAAGGCAGCAACATTCGCAGACAACTTCTATGAGATAATAAAGCGCATCATAGCCATCTCAGACAACCTGTATTTCCTTGGCAGCATCGGCAGCCCCGATGTTGCTATAGCAGACTGCGTTATAGGTGGTTAAAATGGACAGGATAGTTATCTTAGATTTTGGTTCTCAATATACCCAGCTTATAGCAAGAAAAATCAGGGAATTGGGCGTGTATGCAGAGATTGTTCCGTTCAACAGGGACTTTGACACAACAGACACCAAGGGCATTATACTCTCAGGCTCACCCTCAAGCATATACGAAAAGGATGCACCGATCCCAAAAGAGGGGATATTTAAGCTAAACATACCGATACTCGGCATATGCTATGGCATGCAGGTTATAGCAAACAGGTTTGGCGGCAGCATAATCAAGGCAGAAAAGAGGGAATACGGCCTTGCCCGTTTGAGGCTTTTGAAGGAAAACCCGCTAATTGACAAAGAAATCGACAACACCATCGTCTGGATGAGCCACGGGGATAGGCTAAAAAGCCTTCCTGAGGGGTTTGAGGCCATAGCAAGAACGGACAACTCCCCGTTTGCCGCCATCCAAAACCTCGATGAAAGGATATGGGCTGTGCAGTTCCATCCGGAGGTTTACCACTCACAAAAGGGCAAAAAGCTTTTATCCAACTTCGTATTCGGTATATGCAAGGCCAAGGCAGACTGGAATATGGGCAACTTCTTGACCCAGCAGATAGAGAAAATCAAAGAAACCGTCAAGGATAAGCGCGTAATAGGCGCCGTATCCGGAGGGGTCGATTCAAGCGTTGTGGCCGTTTTGATGAACAGGGCTATTGGCGATAGGTTTATAGGCGTATTCGTGAATACAGGCCTTTTGAGGAAAAACGAGCCTGAGTATGTTTTGGATCTATTCAAAAGGCTCAATGTAAACATACGATACGAGGATGCCTCAGAACTGTTTTTGGAAAGACTGAAGGATGTTGAGGATCCTGAGAAGAAGAGAAAGATCATCGGCCATACATTCATAGATGTCTTTACCAAAATAGCCAAGGAATACGACGATGCCGAATTCTTGGCCCAAGGGACGCTCTATCCGGATGTCATAGAGAGCGTCTCGGTCAAAGGCCCATCGGCCACAATCAAAAGCCACCACAATGTGGGTGGCCTGCCCGATGATTTAAAATTCAAGCTCATTGAGCCGCTTAAGGAGTTATTTAAGGATGAGGTCAGATCGCTGGGGAGGCAGTTGGGGATCGATGAGGAGTTTATAAACAGACACCCCTTTCCAGGCCCGGGTCTGGCCATAAGGATCATAGGCAGGATAACCAAACAGAGGCTTAAGGTGCTAAGGGAGGCTGATGCCATATTGATAGAGGAGATAAAAAAGGCCGGTATATACAACGATATATGGCAGGCTTTTGCCGTGTTATTGCCCGTAAACTCCGTTGGTGTTATGGGCGATAAAAGGACATACGAGAATGTATTGGCCATAAGGGCGGTGAACAGCACAGACGGCATGACGGCCGATTTTAGCAGGATCGACTATGACCTGCTTGGCAAAATCTCAAGCCGCATCATCAACGAGGTTGAGGGCATCAACAGGGTGGTTTACGATGTATCATCAAAACCGCCGGCCACAATCGAGTGGGAGTAAATGGAAAGCAAGAAGAAGGATAAGATAAAGGAAAATATACAGGATGTAATAGAGAGGATATTCAACGAGCATGTGGTGGCGGGCCTGTTCTTTTTAGCCATCATACTCATCAACCTGCCCCGCTCATCATCGACCTATTACAACCTAAGGGTAGGCGATATTGCACCCAAAACCATAAGGTCAACCGTTTCGATGCTTGTGGAGGACAAGGAGGCGACAAAGAAGCGCATCGAGGATGCCATAAACAATGTCCCGCCGGTCTTTGATTACAACTCGCAGTTTATAACATCCACCATAAACTCCATAAAAAAGGCATTTTCTCTTATAAACCCACAGGATCCCCAAAGCTCCAAAGACATATTCTTTAAAACACTTAAGATAAAACCCAGCCCAACACTCTATTCGAGGCTGTTAAAATACGACCAAAAGGACATAATAACCTATGCAACGCTGGCCCTAAAGGAGCTGCAGGGGTTGTATATAGTCTCTTCAGTAAGGGAGTTGTATAAGTTCACACCAAAGAAGATCATTGTTAGGGATATACAGAAACCCGACGAGGAGAAGTTCATATCCAAAGACGATGTGGTGGATGTCCTAAGGGCCAAGATACTGGCCTATAATGCATTGAGGGATGAGGTGGAGGATGCAGGCCTGCGCAACACCGTATGGGATTTGATATCGCAGCTGATCATGCCCAACCTGACATTCAACTCCCTGGCCACGCAGAAGAAGAAGGAAGAGGCAGCCAAAAAGGTAAATAAGGTCTTCTTTAAGATATCAAAGGGTGAGATCATCGTCCGCAGCGGCGATGTAATAACGAAGGCGGATTACCTAAAGCTAAATGCATTGAACTCCATAAAACAGAAGGAAAACGCCTATGTAAAGTTTCTGGCCAATATACTCCTATTCCTCATCATGTCCATAATACTCTTCAAGATTTACGAAATCACCAAAGCCAAAAAGAACAAGTGGCTTAAAAAAACACGCATACTCGCCATAGCCGAAACGCTAATCGTTATACAGTTTTTGATATTCAAGCTATTCAACTATCTGGCAAGCGTCGTAAGCTTCTCATCGGCAGATTTTCCTCAAACCGCCATCATGTTCAGCACGCCGTTTGCCGTGGCAGCCATGATGCTGGCAATAATGATAGACTTTGAGCTGGCATTTTTAACATCGATACTCCTAAGCGTCTCATCGTGGCTTTTAACATCGGCCGACTCGGCCTCTAACTTTGGCCTGTATGTGTTCTTTGGCAGCATAGTCGGTGCACTCAGCATAAGAAAGGAAAAAACCAGAACCGGCATCATAAAGGCCGGATTGTATGTCTCATTCAGCAGCGTTATACTCATAGTCATATTCCATCTCCTAAAGGGTGGCCAACTGAACAGATCGCTTTTAACGGAGCTGGTATTCGGATTTGGAAGCGGTATATTCTCATCCATTATCGTAAGCGGCCTTCTGCCGGTCTTTGAATACATATTCAACATGACAACAGACATAAAGCTATTGGAGCTTGGCAATCTAAACAACCCGCTGTTGAAAGAGCTTGCCATTAAGGCGCCAGGCACATACCACCACAGCATCGTTGTCTCAAGCTTAGCAGAGGCGGCGGCAAGCGAAATCGGGGCAAACCCGCTTATAGCCAAGGTCGGCTCATACTATCACGATATAGGCAAGATCAAGAAACCGATGTATTTTGTGGAAAACCAGACAGACGGCATAAATCCGCATGACAACCTAAAACCGTCAATAAGCGCATTAATCATTAAAAACCATGTAAAATACGGCGTGGAGATAGCCAAAAAACACAGGCTGGGCAACTACATCATAGACATCATTCAACAGCACCACGGCACAAGCCTGATCAAATACTTCTACAACAAAGCCAAGGAGAACGGCCTCAATCCCAAAGAGGAAGATTTCAGATACCCAGGCCCAAAACCCCAGACCAAAGAGGCCGGTATTGTTATGATAGCAGACGAGGTGGAGGCAGCATCGAAGACCCTCTCCAATCCGACCGTTGCACACCTAAACGACTTCGTCAGGGAGATAACCAACAAGATCTTCTTAGACGGGCAGTTGGATGAGTGTGAATTGACGCTAAAGGACCTAAACAAGATAACAACGAGCTTTGTGAATGTCCTTGTGGGCATCTTCCACCACAGGATAGAATATCCGGATGAGGAAAAACAGAATGAACCTAACGGTGATAATAAAAAAGCCTAAAGAGTTCATAGATGAGGCAACGATAGAGGGCTTTGTAGAGTTTCTATTCAAAAAAAGCAACGAGGATTGCAAAAAGGAGCTCAACATAGTGCTTGTTGACGATAACGAGATAGCCAGACTAAACGAGCAGTTCAAAAATAGAGAAGGGCCGACCAATGTATTGAGTTTTTACGGCTATGACGGTGATATATTGGGTGATATAGTAATCTCTTCAGATACGATAGAGAAAGAGGCCAAAGAAAAAAAAGAGGACGCCAAGGACTATTTGTTGTTTATAATAGCGCACGGTTTTTTGCACCTTTTGGGCTATACCCACGAAACGATGGAGAAATTCGAAAGCATGATGAAAAAGCAAAGGGAATTGGTTGATGAGTTCCTAAAAAGAGGGGGTTGAAGATGGCCAAGGCGATAAAGGCACTAACGCTTACATTCGGCGTGTTTGCCGTGGGCAGTTTTGTGGCCTTAAAAAAGACAGGGGCGATTGAAACACTAAAGGAGGATATACAGACGGTCTTTGAAAGGGATCCTGCAGCAAGGAGCGTGCCTGAGATAATATTCTGCTACCCAGGTCTGCATGCGCTCTGGTTTCACAGGGTCGCCCATTTTTTGTGGAATCACGACCTTAAGTTCGCAGGTCGATTCCTATCCCACATATCGAGATTCCTTACCGGTATTGAGATACATCCAGGGGCTAAGATAGGTAAGCGCTTCTTTATCGACCACGGCATGGGTGTTGTAATCGGTGAAACGGCAGAGATCGGCGATGATGTAACGCTTTATCAGGGCGTGACATTGGGCGGAACGAGCCTGAAGAAGGTAAAAAGACACCCGACGGTGGGTAAGAATGTGGTTGTGGGAAGCGGCGCCAAGGTATTGGGCGCCTTAAAGATAGGCGACAACTCCAAGATAGGCTCAGGCAGCGTCGTAATCAGGGATGTGCCGGAGAACTCCACCGTCGTCGGCATACCGGCCAAGGTCGTCAAGAAGGAGAAGGTCGAAAAGAAGGTGGATTTAGAGCATACAAAGCTGCCCGATGTGGAGGGCAAGGTCATAAGGTATCTGCTTCACAGGATAGAGGAGCTTGAAAAGGAGATATCCGCCTTAAAGGAGGGTAAGCCCGAAGAGATAGAATTGGAGCGCAAGAAGGAGGCAGAAGAGCTTAAAAAGATAGAGAAATACATAAAAAGCTATGAGCTTGAGGGGTTAGATTAAGCCCTCCCCTACCCTGATGGAGGGCTTAGCCTCAACCAAACAGAGCCTGCTGGTGGCCTCCTTATCGGGCATAAAGGAGGCCCTGTATGCTATCATCAATGCATTGTCGGTCGTCATCTCACTGGGCGGTAAAACCACATCGATGCCGTATTTTGTGCCTGCCTCAACAAAGGCCTCCCTCAGATAGGAGTTTGCAGAGACACCACCAGAAATTGACACGATACTGACATCATACTCCTTGGCTGCCTTAAGGGTCTTTTCAATTAATATATCGATCGAGGCCCTCTGAAAGGATGCTGCAATATCTGAAACATCACTTTTTGACAACCCACCCATGCTATTGACAAGGTTTTTGACATATGTCTTTACACCGCTAAAGCTAAAATTATAGCCTTTTTCATGTTTCAATCCCTGAGGAACCTTGAAACGATAAGGATCTCCGGTTTTTGACAACCTGTCTATAACAGGCCCTCCAGGATACCCCAAACCCAGCAGCCTTGCAACCTTATCGAAAGCCTCACCCACTGCATCATCCAGCGTCTTGCCTATAATTTGATACTTACCGACACCCTCAACCAAAAACAGGTGGGTATGGCCGCCCGATACAACCAAAGAAAGAAATGGAAAGGTTATATCCCTTCCAAAAAACGGGGCAAATATATGACCCTCTATGTGGTGCACAGGAATCAAGGCGATATTGTGTGAATAAGCCAGCGCCTTGGCAAATGCAACACCCACAAGCAGGCTGGGCAAAAGCCCAGGGCCAACAGTGGCTGCCAAAAAGTCTATCTGATCCATATCTATCTGTGCTTCTCTGATAGCCTCCTTTGTCAGTGCAGCTATAATCTCTGCATGCTTCCTTGCTGCAAGCTCAGGCACCACACCGCCCAATGAGCTGTGCACCTCGACCTGAGAGGCTATGAGGTTTACATAATCACCGTTATCCTTCAAAACGGCAACGGCCGTATCGTCGCACGATGTATCAAATGCCAGGATCATTTCAACACAAACACCACACTAACCAGGTAAGGCTTTAATTGCTTTCTCATCTGAAACAGCGCCTCATAGGTCTTCTCATTGCAGTGGCCTATGGCGACAACATCGTTTCTCTTTTTCAACATCGCCAGGGCCCTTCTAAGCTGCCCCTTTATATATAAAACATCCTTCTTGTTGTCTATAAAAACCCTTCTTCTTGCACACATAACGCCGAATTTTTTGGCCTCTGCACAGCCTATGCTATCCTTTACCGTCGCACTGTCTATAAAAAACAGGCCGTGCTCTTTCAAAAACTCCATAATGTAATCCATGTGGGGTTTATCCCTCAAAATGGCAGAGCCCATGTGGTTGTTTAAGCCCATGGCGTTGGGTATCCTTTTGTATGCCCAATTTAGAAGCTTAAGCGTATCGGCCTTGCTCGTCCAGAGGTATATGGCGTGCTTGCCGGGGTTGTCTTTGGGATAATCCAGCGGCTGGCTCGGCATGTGTATCATAACAACAAAGCCATTTTTAGAAAAATCCCTGGATAATTCACCACTAAAGGGTGCATCGGGCAGAAAGGCAAAGGCCAGGGGCATGTTTAGCGATTTAAACCTCCTGGCCAATGCCACATCGTATCCCATATCGTCTATAACAATGGCAAGCTTCTTCTGCTTCAAAAGAAACAGGGAGCTTGCTGCAAAAGCTGTCTGAATAAAAAGGATAACAAAGGCAACGGCTATTGGGATTGCCTTGTTTTGCATACCAGATCCTCAGCCTTTATAAGCTCAATAGCCCTCAAAAGCTGATAGTCGTTTTTAAGCTCCTTTTCAAAATCGAGCGTCTTCTTGGTCTTCTTGGCCTGAGGGTTATTTAGATGGTGAATCAAATCACTCTCCCTTAAGCTGTAACTGTTTGACTCCTCCTCAACTATCTTGGCCTGCTTCACGACAATATCCGGCTTTATGCCAACGGCCTGGATGCTCTTGCCTGAGGGGGTGTAATAGCGGGCTGTGGTCAATCTTAAGGCAGAACCGTCGCCCAACGGTATTATAGACTGGACAGAACCCTTACCGAAGCTCCTAATACCCATGATTATGGCCCTGTGGTGATCCTTCAAACACCCGGATACGATCTCTGCGGCTGAGGCTGTGCCTGCATTAATCAGAACGACTATTGGATAGGAGGGCTCGTTCTTGTCATCATGGGCATAGAAGTATTGAACATCGTTCTTGCTCCTTCCCCTTATCGAAACGATAACGCCCTTCTTGATGAAGACATCGCAAACACCTATGGCCTCCCTCAAAAGACCGCCCGGATCGTTTCTTAGGTCTATAACAAGGCCGCTTATACCTTTTAGCTTATCCAAAGCACTCTTAAGCTCCTTGGTTGTCCCGCTCTGGAACTGCGTAATCCTGATATAGCCTATATTGCCGTATTTTTTAAACTTTACGCTCTTGACATGGATAATGGCCCTCGTGATGGTCAGATCGAACGGTTTTTTCGAGTTCTTCCTCAGAATCGTTATCGTGACCTTTGTGCCGGGCTTGCCCCTCAAAAGCTTTACAGCCTGCTCAAGCGTCATACCGAGCGTGCTTTCGCCGTTTATCTTTATGATGGCATCGCCGGCCTTTATACCAGCCTTATAAGCCGGCGTATCCTCAATCGGCGACACAACGGTTAGAATGCCGTCCTTCATGCTAACAACCATGCCGAGGCCGCCAAATTTACCCGTCGTGGTTATCTTAAGCTCCTTGTATTCCTCCTTCGTCATATAGGAGGAGTGCGGATCAAGCGAGCTAACCATGCCCTTTATGGCATCATCTATCAATTTGGTCTGGCTTACCTTATCCACATAGTTGTTCTCTATTATGGCCATAACCTTTGCAAACACCTTGAGCTTCTCATACTCGGTGGGGTTTGCAAAACCCACATTAGCCATCAACACAATCAACGCAAAAGCGGCCAAGAGCCTCTTCATTTCAAAAACCTCCTGTCTAAGAAATTTAGTGGATTCAACGGCACCGAATGCCTCCTGATTTCAAAGTGTAATATATTCTTCTGCAATCTTCCAATACATTGATGGGCCTTTACTATCCTGCCTACCTTTAGGGAGCTCTCAACACCCCCATAGACCGTATAGTATCCGTTTAGGTGGTTTACTATAACCACTCCGCCGTATCCGGGCAGATCGCCAGAAAATCCCACCTTGCCGTAAGCTATAACCCTAACGCATGCGTGCTTTTTCGCCTTTATGTCTATGCCGTCGTTTCTTGTATAAACCTTAAACAATGGGTCGTACTTCCTTCCAAAGGTCGATATAACCTTACCCGATACGGGGGGTGCAACCCTGCCTGAGAGCGCCTTAAATTCCTTGGTGATGAGTTTTGGGTTTATGGCTTCTTTGTGTTTCAGTCTTTTAAGCTGCTGTTGTCTTTTCTTCTCCTGCTCGATTATCTTTTTAAGCAGGTTCTTTAGGTTCTCCTTCTCCTGGGTCAGCTGTTTAATCTGGGCGAGGTATTCCTCTTTTTTACTGTCTGCCTGACCGATTAACACCTTCAGGTTGTTGCGCTGTTTTTGCAAATCCGCCTGCTGTTTCTTTATCTTTTCCAGTATAGCGTTCTTGGAGTCTATGTAATGCTTAAGCCTTGCCATTCTATCCTTAAGGTATGCGTTCTTGTTCAAATAGCTCTTGATCCGTTTTTGCATATAGTCTGCAATAAAGCCGTTCATATAATCAAACCAGACACCCTCCTGATAGTAGGGGCTGATGCGTGAGTATTTATAATAGGCCTTAAGTTCCAAGGATAGCTCCTTCTTCTGCTTATTCAGGCTTTCAGAAACAGAGCCGATCTCCCTTTTTAGATTCTCTATCTTTTTGTTTAGCAAATTTAAGTCCCTTTTTGCCTTTTTGATCCTGATTTTCAAATCGTTGATCTTACTGTCTGTGGATTTTACCTTATTTAGAAGGTCTATGTATTGCTGCCTGAGCTTATCGTAATCGCTCTTTTTCTTCATTATGGTCTGGTCTATGTTCTTCAGCTTCTGCTCTATGGTCTTCTTATTAACGGGAAAGCAGGATAGGGGAAGGAGCACAAAGAGCGCAATTAAGAGGCTAAACCTTTTCATCATTTACAAAAAACACCAAAACCGAGGAGACGAGTATAAACATAAAACCTATGACCACATTCAAAGCAAAGGTGCTCTTTTGAGAGCTCTGCAGCATCTCCTTTGATATATAGGGTATCTGCCCATATTTACCATAAACAAAGTAAAGCAGGGCAACGATTACAACACTAAACAGAAAGCCCCAAAAAGCCGGCGTAATCGTCTCCTTCATGAACAGCCTCAGAATGGTAAGCCTGTTTATGCCAAAGAACTTCAATGTATCGTAATCGAATTTGCGGTGGGAGTAAAAGATGGTCATAAGCGAGACAAATACAATGAATTGGGTTGCATACAACAGCCCCACAACAGCCTCAGAGAAATAGAGAAGCTTCTGGTGCAGGCTCTCTATATCCTTAAGGAGCGTCTTGGGGTATCTAATATCCTCGATAATGGGATTTTCTATGGATTTGGCAAACTCGTCAAAGAACTCCTTATTGGTGTATGAGGGCTGAAAAAACACCTCTATCGAATAGGGAAAGGGGTTTGTGCTGAACAGGTCTTTATCGATCGAAAACTTCTTCACCATCTCCTTGAATGCATCATCCCTGGTGATAAGCCTAACGCTCAAAACCCCCTTTTTTTGCTTTATCGTATCGACAAGGTTTTTGACATCCTTAAATGTGGAGTTGGGCGAGCAGAACAGATACAACGGGGTCTTGCTCTTCTTCTGCTGTATATAGTTGTTCATCACAAAGAATATGCTCATCAAGATACTCATACTCAAAACAAATGAAACAAAGACAAAGAACAGGGCTATCTTGACATTATCCCTTCTCATAACCCCTCAAGCTCCACCGTATAGAAATCATCATCTATGGGGGCAAGCGTCGCTATCAAGAAGGTTATCCCCTTCTTTTCGTTCAAATACTTAAACAGCCGTATAACCCTGATTCTGTAATCCTCAGACAGATACCTCAACGGCTCATCGGCTATAACGAGCGGAAAGTTGTATATAACCCCCCTTGCAATATTCACAAGCGACTGTTCGCTAATGGAAAGCTCATGCGGATACTTATCCAAAAGATGGCCTATCGACAGCATCTCGAATATCTCCTCGGATAGATAGAGGTTCCTCTTTGTAAGCCTCGTTATGGCCGAGAGATTCTCCTTAACGGTCATATTCGAGATAAGCCTTATATCCTCAAATATGATACCCAAATACCTCCTAAGCAGAAGAATACCGGAATAGTTCAAATCAGAAACATTAAAATCAAATACCCTGACAAAGCCGCTATCGGGTTTTTCTGCCCCATAAACCATCTTGATTATGGTGCTTTTACCACCGGATTGGGGCAATATAATTTGATTTATCCTGCCCGATGCTATCCTGAAGCTTAGATTGGAAAAAACCATCCTCTTGTTGAAGCTCTTAACAACACCTATGAACTCAACCATTGAGCCTTTCTTTTATCCTTTCAGCTATTGCCTCTTTTGTAAAGCCGTATTTACAGAATAGATCCTCCTTTGAACCAGACTCACCAAACCTATCCTCAAGCCCCATCTTATGGATAAAAACGGGCAACTCCTCGGCCAAAAACTCACCTATAGCAGAACCCAAACCGCCTATTACCGAATGCTCTTCAAGGCTAAATGCCCTTCCGGTTTTTTTGACAGAGTTATAGACAGTCTCCCTATCCAGGGGCTTTATAGAGGAAACATTGACAACCTCAAGCTCAATACCGTCTTTTGTCAGTATCTCTGCAGCCTCAAGCGCCAGATGAACCATCATGCCGCAGGCAAATAGCGTGGCGGTCTTACCCTCTCTTACAACCTTAGACCTGCCAAGCTCAAACGGCTCATTCTGCATAAATACAGGCGATTTAGCCCTCGATGTGCGTATGTATACAGGCCCTTCCATATCCAAAGTCGCCAGAGTGGCCTGATATGTCTCGCTGTAATCAGCAGGCACAATGACCTTCATGTTGGGCAGTGCCCTCATCAATGCAATATCGGCAACGGATTGGTGAGAGCCGCCATCCTCACCCACGCTAATCCCGGAATGCGAGCCACACAAAACCACATGGAGGTCTTGATAACATATGGACTGTCTGATGATCTCAAACGCCCTGCCGGTTATAAAGACGGCAAAGCTTGAAGCATACGGTTTCAGACCCGACAGTGCAAGGCCTGCGGCAACACCGGCCATGTTGGCCTCTGCTATGCCCAAATTAAAAAACCTATCGGGAAATTGCTTCTTAAACTCTGCCGATTTTGTTGAACCGCTTAAGTCAGCATCCAGCACAACCACACGGTTATCCATCTTTCCTATCTCAACCAGGGCCTTACCGTAGGCCTCCCTTGTTGCCTTAAGCTCCATTGTCAAGCTCCTTCAATGCTTTTTCTAACTCCTCATCGGTGGGTGCAACGCCGTGGTATTCCACCTTATTGGCCATAAACGACACACCGTATCCCTTAACCGTTCTTGCTATAATGGCCGTTGGGCTTATGACATTCCTCTTGGCGGTTGTCAAGGTGTCTATCAGGTTTTTATACACATGGCCGCCTATCTCGTAAGTCCTAAAACCAAAAGCCTCAAGCTTATCCTTCAGCGGGTTTATGTTCATAACCTGATTACAGGCTCCGTCGATCTGCAAACCGTTGTAATCGATTATAACAACGAGGTTTGAGAGCTTGTAATGGTTGGCCGCCATGAAGGCCTCCCAGACAATACCCTCCTGCAACTCACCATCGCCCATCACACAGAAAACCTTATACCTCTTCTTCAAAACCTTAGCAGCCAGAGCCATACCCACAGCCTGGCTTATGCCGTTGCCCAAAGAGCCGGTTGAGGCCTCAACGCCTTTAAGTTTCTTTGAGTCTGGATGCCCCTGAAGAGGGGAACCCAACTTTCTCAATGTCCACAAAAGGTCTCTATCGAAGAACCCGGCTTTTGCCAAAACGGCATACAGAGCAGGACATGCATGGCCCTTGGACAAAACGAGCCTGTCTCTATCCTCCCATTGGGGGTCCTCCGGTTTGTAATTCATGATGCCGCCAAAATACAAGGCAACGAGTATGTCTAAAACGCTTAATGAGCCGCCCGAATGGCCGCTGCCTGCCTTGTTTAACATAATCAAGATATCTTTCCTTAAATCCCTGGCAATCCTCTCCAAATTATCAAACTCTCCCATACTTACTCCTTAAAAATGTATTTAAACATCTCATCAATTGTGGCTTTAGCAGGTATCTCAGCCTCAAAACCGCACGATTCTATGTATGACTTTGTGGTTTTACCTATGGCTATAATCCTTTTGATCCTTTTGGCAAAATCGTAACTGCCGAAGGCCTCCTTTATGTGCCAGAAGGCAGAAGGTGAGGAGAACAGTCCAAAATCAAACTCCCCTTCGGGTTTAAAGTATTCAATCTCATCTGGTATGAAATTCTCATAGACCGGTAGAACCTTAACATTCTCAAGCTCATCATAGGCCTTGTTGTATTTAAGCGCCGTTATAATAAGCACATCCTCTTTATCCTTCAAAAATTCAATCAAGGAGGAACTGTAAAACTCCTCAGGCACATAATCCAGCTGAAACCCCTTCTCCTTCAAGGCCAATGCCGTCTTCTCACCGATAGCAGCGATGTTTTTATTACACAAGCATCGGGGGTTTATCCTTTTGAAGAAGAACTCCACAGCCCTTTTGCTGGTAAACACAACCCACCTGGACGAGTTGTCCATTATAAAGTCAACGCCCCTAAAATCCATAGAGACGACGGGATGGATCTTGAATACCTCATCGTAAAGCTGTGTATATTTGACCAGATCCTCCCTGTTTGCACTAAACAGCACCCTTGCCTTATGAAACGGCCTAACTTTGGATGTTATGGCAATGTCGCTGCCGTCTGTATCGTGGCTTAAAAACAGCTCATACTCGTTTTGATCTATGCCTTTGCACTTCAACAGGAAACGCCTATCCAGCCCCTTTTCAAAACCAACCCTAACATCGATATACGGAAAAAATCTAAGCGATAAATGTTCATCAACCCCTATTCTCATAATCCCTTACCTTCTCTTTAACATATTCAACAATATCGCTAAACACAAACAGGGGGCTTATATCCCGCCTGCTGTATTTAATAATCCTCTTCAGATTTTCAGGAAAGCCATAGGTTATCTGCATAAAAAACTCATCACCCTCAAACCTTGCCAAAGCGCCTATGGGATAGTTGCACGCTGCGTTGAACTGCCTAACAAACGCCCTCTCTGAATCTATACAGATCCTTGTTTTTTCATCCTCAAGCTGTTTTAGCTCATCCCTAAACTCAAAATCCGACAGAAACTCAACGGCTATAACGCCCTGGCCTGCAGCCGGTGTCATAAACCCAAGGTCATACATATAACCCTCATCATACAAGCCAAGCCTCTTTAAGCCGCTCTTTGAGACGACTATGGCATCAATCTCACCATCTTTTAACTTTTTCAGTCTTGTATCCAGATTACCCCTCAAATCAACAAACTCAAAATCATCCCTGTATTGAATAAGCTCCGCCCTTCTCCTTAAAGAGCTCGTCCCTATCCTTGCACCCTTATCTATATCCAAGAAATTCCCCTTAAAACTGACAAAGACATCCTGCCAATAATCCCTCTCAAGGACAACAAAATCGAACCGTTCATCCTCAAACACGCTCATATCCTTTAGGCTGTGAACGGCTATGTCTATGGTTTTATCCATCAAGGCCTTCTCTATATCCTTAACAAACAGACCCTTTCCGCCAAGCTGGTATAGGGGTTTATCGGTTTTATCGCCGCCTGTCTTTATAGGCACTATCTCACACTCAAAACCCAGATCGGCCAGTCGCTTCTTTACAAACTCCGCCTGCCATAGGGCGAGTTTTGAGCCCCTTGTGCCTATCTTCAGTTGTTTTCTGAGAAGAAGCATCTTACATCCCTCTTGGACTTACTCAAACCAAACAGCCTCCTTAGCAGTTCGACATACAGATCCCCTTCTGGATGGTTCAAGAAATCCTTTATATTCATTGTCGGCTGGTGGAGGATCTTGGATATTAGCGATCTGGTCAGCTTATCCACACCGTCTATAATCTCATCATCCACCTTGTTCTTATAGATCTTCTGAAACTTATACAGCTCAAGCTTCCTTATCCTCTCGGCCGTCAGCCTTATCTGTTTTACAACCTCATCGTAATTCAGTGATTCCACATACTCCTGATACGCCTTAAGCTCATCATCTATGATCCTTTCTGCAATCTGGGCCTGTTTTTTGCGCTCCTTTAGCGTCTCATCAACGACATTCTTCAAATCGTCAATAAAGATCACAACGACATTCTCCAAATCCTCAACACCCTTTTGGGTATCCCTTGGCAGGGCTAAATCCAAGATTATGAGGTTTTTGTTGGGTATATCACACTTTTTGATTATAGGCTCTTTGGACGATGTGGCTGTAATGACAATATCGACCTCAGGCAGTATATGTCCAATCTCATCAAGGCCATAAGCGGGTGCGTTGTACTTTTCGCATAGGTCTTCTATATTGCCTTTTGTTCTGTTGGCAAGTGCATAGATGTCTGCCCCGTGTTTTGAGAAATACTCCAAAGCCAGCCTATTCATCTCTGATGAACCGATACTCAAAACCCTTTTGCCTTCCAAATCAATCAGCTTGCTGACGCCCAAATAGCCGGCATAGGCAACACTAACGGCACCCCTGGATATGTCGGTATTGGCCTTTACCACCTTTGCGGCGTGAAAGGCCCTGCGCATTATACGGTTTATCGTGGCGCCGCTTGTCAAAAACTCAACAGACCACTTATAGGCATCCTTAATCTGACCCAATATCTGCGGCTCACCAACAACCATAGAATCCAAAGAAGATGCAACCCTGAATATATGCCTTACGGCCTCTAAACCCTCCTTCACATAGAGATAACCTTCAAGCTCCTTCTTTTCAATACCCGAGTGTTTGGATAGATAGTCAACTATCCTATCCTTTACATCCCCCTCTGAGACATACAACACCTCAACCCTGTTGCAGGTCGAGATCACCATCACCTCAACAACCCCATCAATGGATTTCAACTCCCTTAGATACCTATCGAGCCTATTGTTATCAAAAGCCAACCTCTCCCTGATATCCTGAGGGGATGTGTTGTGGTTTGTGCCTATCAAAACTATACTATTCATTTTTCCCTTTCTATGGCATAATCGGCTATGGCCTCTAAATAACCCTTATAACCACTCTCAGGTAGACCCCTTATGGCCTCTTTTGCCTTATAAGAAAACTCCTTGGCCTTATCCAATGCCTTATTCAAACCCCTCTCCTTCACCGATAAAACAATATCCCTCAAAACAGATTCGTCCTTTTTATCAAAAAAGTCCACTATCCTTTCCCTTATAGACGAATCCTCCTCCATTGCATACAAAACGGGCAGTGTGATCTTGCCCTCCTTTAGATCAATCCCCACATCCTTACCCAAAACCTCAAAATCCGCCTGATAGTCGAGGCAGTCATCCTTTATTTGAAAGGCCAAACCCAAGTTCTTGCCGTATTCTTTAAAAACAGAAACAAACCCCTTATTGGCCAATATGGCGCCGCTTTCGCAGCTTGCCTCTATCAAAACAGCTGTCTTTTTATAAATCACCCTATAGTAATCATCAAAATCCACATCCACCCTAAAGGCCTGTTCTATCTCCTCTATCTCACCCTCACTCAAAATGCATGCAGCCCTTGAGATGGCCTTTGCAACATCCACATCGTAATCCAAAACGATGTTATAGGCCAATGAGTATAGATAATCACCACCCATAACAGCCGGTTTTACACCGTATATCGTGTGTGAGGCCGGCCTCCCGCGCCTGTATAGGGCATCATCGATTATATCATCATGCAACAGGCTTGCCGTATGGATCAATTCAACGGCACTGCCCACAACAAGCGCATCCTGCGGTCTTTCTATACCCAAAGACAAAGCAGAATACAATACAAGCAGAGGCCTGAGCCTTTTGCCGTCTTCTATAACCTGCCTATAGACCTTTCTTGTAAGCTCACTCTCTGGTTTTATCAAAGCAGCCAATGTTTCGTTAACCGCCTGTATATCCCTCTTTATGGCCAATTTAAGTTTTATATTCATCCTCACTCCCCGCAACAACTATACTGACGACACTGTCGCCCTCATCCAAGTTTATAAGCTTAACCCCTCTTGCCGCCCTGCTGAATACACTGATGGAATCTGCATCCATCTTTATCATCTTACCGTTCTTTGTTACAACAATAACATCATCTGTATCCTTTAGCGACAAGCTGCCTGCAACACTGTCGTTTTCTTTTAGCTTTATACACCTGACACCCTTTGCACCCCTGTTAACCTTCCTTATATCCGAAACCCTCAACAGCTTACCAAGTCCACTCTCCGATACAACTATGAGCTTTGTGTGCTTCTCTTTATTGAAGTTAAAGGCGCTTACAACACTATCGCCTTCGGCTAAATTTATACCCCTGACACCGGCTGCTATCCTTCCCATATCCCTTACGCTATTTGCATCAAACCTAACACACATGCCACGCCTGGTGGTTATAATCACCTCATCCCCCTCTGCCACACTAAAGACGCTTACCAGGGAATCCTGCTCATTCAACCTGATAGCCATTTTGCCGTTTGAGGGTATGTTTTCAAAGTGCTCAAACGAGGAGCGCTTAACCGTTCCTGCCGCTGTTGCAAAGAACAGGCTATCGGCCTTGCTTATAGGAACGATCGTCTTAACAAACTCCTGCGGCTGCAGGTTCAATATATTTACAATGGGCCTGCCCTTGGCCGATGGTGATTGCCTGGGAATATTGTAAGCCTTAATTGAATAGACCCTGCCTAAGTTGGTAAAGCACAGAAGCGTATTAAGGCTGTTTGTTAAAAAGATGTCGGTTATGTAATCGTTATCGGAGAATGTTGCGGCCATCCTGCCCTTGCCGCCCCTGTTCTGGGTTGAATAGACATCCAAAGGCACGGCCTTTACATAGCCCTTTTTGGAGAATGTTATAATCAACTGCTCATCCTTTATAACATCCTCAACACCTATATCGACAACACCGTCTAAAATCTGCGTCTTCCTCTCATCGGCATAGGTCTGCTTAACATAGACAAGCTCATCCTTTATAACACCCTTCAGAATAGACCTATTTCTCAAGATACCTTCGTAATACTCTATATCCTTTAAAACCTGATTGTATTCATCGATCAGCTTCTGCTTCTCCAAGGCCACCAATCGTGCAAGCTTCATATCCAAGATGGCCTGGGTCTGCTTATCGCTTAGCTTAAACCTCTTCTTCAGCCTTGCTCTGGCTTCCTGGGTGGATTGGGAGGATTTTATGATAGCTACAACCTCGTCTATGTTGTCTAATGTTATCAAAAGACCCTCAAGTATATGGGCCCTATCCTTGGCCTTTGAGAGTAAAAACGAGGTGCGCCTTTTTACAACCTCTATCCTGTGCTCAACAAAGACGCCAATGGCATCCTTAATATTCAAAAGCCTCGGTGTGTTATCAACCAAAGCCATCATATTCACGCCAAATGTCGTCTGTAGGTTTGTGTATTTAAAGAGCTTATTCAGTATGACCTTGGGCTGTTCATCCTTCTTTATCTCTATAACGATCCTGACGCCTTCCTTATTGGACTCATCCCTCAAATCGGCTATGCCCTCGATCTTTTTATCCTTAACCAGCTGGGCAATGCTTTGAAGAAGCAGGGCCTTGTTTACCTGATAGGGTATCTCATAGACCACAAGTGCCTGCCTGTTTTTAATCTTCTCCTCTTTTACCTTCGCCCTGAGCGTAATCTTGCCTATACCCTTTTTATAGGCCTCTTTTATTGATTTTGTATCGAAACAGATACCCCCTGTTGGGAAATCAGGGCCCTTTATATAATTCAAGATCTCATCGGTTGATATATCACCATCGCTATCAAGGTAAGCCAGGCATGCATCTATAATCTCACCCAAGTTATTCGGTGGGATCTTTGTTGCAAAACCGACGGCTATACCGTCTGTGCCGTTCATCAACAGGTTGGGTATAAAGGTCGGCAAAACCGACGGCTCCTGAAGTGAATCATCGTAATTGGGCACAAAATCAACGCTGTTTTTATCTAAATCCTTCAACATCTCCTCTGCAATCTTAGACAGTCTCACCTCTGTATACCTCATGGCTGCAGGGCTGTCACCGTCCAAGGAGCCGAAGTTACCCTGACCGTCTATCAAGGGATAGCGCATGGAGAAATCCTGACTCATCCTGACAAGCGCATCATAGACGGCCATATCGCCGTGTGGGTGGTATTTACCTATAACATCACCGACGACCCTTGCACTCTTCTTATACGGCTTGTTATGCTCTAAATTGAGCTCCTTCATCGCATAGAGTATCCTTCTGTGGACAGGCTTTAGGCCGTCCCTTGCATCGGGTATAGCCCTGCCCACTATGACGCTCATGGAGTAATCTAAATAGGATTGTTGCATCGTATCCTTTATATCAACAGGAAAAATATTCTTATCGGAAAACAGATCCTTCATCTATTCAACCTCACACATCCAAATGTTTGACGAACTTGGCGTTTTTCTCGATAAACTCCTTCCTCAGTTGCGGATTATTACCCATAAGCATATTAAAGACCCTATCGGCCTCCTCGGCATCGCTTATCGTGACCTGCAGAAGCCTCCTTGTCTTTGGATCCATTGTTGTCTCCCACAGCTGTTGAGGGTTCATCTCACCAAGACCCTTATATCTTTGAATCTCAAGACCCTTCTTTGCCCTATCCTCAATAAAAGAGAGCATATCCTTTATTGTTTTAAACTCCATTATCTCACCCTTAACCTTAGCCCTAAAGGGCGGTGAGCCGAGCATGTTTTTAGATGGGGCGTACTGGCTTATGAGTTTATACTCATGCGAGCTGAAAAACTCCTTATTGATGAATATCTCCTTCTCCTCATTGTCCACCTCAAACCTGAAGATAAACGAATCGCCCTGCTGCTCTATCTGCTTTATTACGATGTCGGAATTCTCCTTCAAACACCCATTAAGCCTATCCCTAACCGTATCCAAATCATTAAAATCGTCTATTGATGGGGATACAATAGACAAGCACCTGACGATCTCCTCTGATGGGTAAACCTTTGAGAGTTTATCAACCATACCCTCATACACAAGCAGCTTATCCAAGATGGCCCTGAATTCGTCTTTGGATAGCTCCTTACCATCGACAATAGGAATAAACTCATCTATACCCTTGTTTATCAAAAACTCCTTCATCTGCTTCTCATCTTTTATGTAAAACTCCTTTTTACCTATCTTACACCTGTAAAGCGGGGGCTGGGCGATATAGACATAACCGTTTTCAATAAGCTCCCTGAAGTATCTAAAAAACAGTGTCAATATCAATGTCTGGATATGACTTCCATCAACATCCGCATCGGTCATGATGATGATCTTGTGATACCTGACATCATCTATATTAAACGATTCATTGACACCCGTGCCTATAGCCGTGATTATGTTTCTGATCTCCTCACTCTCCAATACCTTCTTTAGGTTAGTCTTTTCTGTGTTTAATATCTTACCCTTTAGAGGCAGAATAGCCTGATAGACCCTATCCCGTGCCTGTTTTGCAGAACCGCCTGCAGAATCACCCTCAACCAAGAATAACTCTGCTTTTGATGGATCCTTCTCCTGGCAGTCGGCCAACTTACCGGGCAATCCCTTTGATTCAAATACGGTTTTTCTCCTTATGAGCTCTTTGGCCTTCCTTGCCGCCTCCCTTGCATTAAAGGCCCTTAAAACCTTATCTATGATAAGCCGTGCAATCTGCGGATGCTCCTCAAAATACTCATTCAGCTTCTCATACAACCCCGTCTGAATCACATTCTTTATATCCGTATTGACGAGTTTGGTCTTTGTCTGGCCCTCGAATTGGGGGTTGGGCAGCCTAACGGATAGAACGGCGACGATACCCTCCCTTACATCATCGCCGTTAAAGACGATGTTGTTTTTGATTAGGTTGTTGTTTTTTGCGTATCTATTAATGGTTTTGGTAAGCACACTCTTGAAAGCCGAAAGGTGCACACCGCCCTCAACGGTATTTATGGAGTTTGCAAATGTATAGATGGTTGATGAGTATGTGTCGGTGTATAAAAACGCAAGCTCAACTAAAACAGAACCCTCTGTTATATTGAAATAGACCGGCTCATCAAATAGCTTCTTTTTGGTTTTGGATAGATACTCAACAAACGAAATAAGGCCTTTATCATACTGGAATGTCTCAGACTTTCCTACCCTTCTATCTGTGAGGCTTATCTTTATGCCTTTGTTTAAGAAGGCAAGCTCCCTAAACCTCTTAAGGAGTATATCATAGCTGAACTCGGTGGTTTCGAATATCTCCTTATCCGGCAGGAATGTTATCGTCGTTCCGCTGCTTTTGGTCTCACCGATAACCTCTAAGTCGCCCGTTGGCATTCCCCTTTCGAATCGCTGTGTATAAATCTTACCATCCCTTTTAACCTCAACAACGAGCCACTCAGAAAGCGCATTAACAACACTTATTCCAACGCCGTGCAGACCGCCTGAGACCTTATAATTCTTATTATCAAACTTTCCACCGGCATGGAGTGTGGTCAAAACCAAGGTGACAGCCGGTATCTTCTCAACGGGGTGTATATCGACCGGTATACCCCTTCCGTTATCCTCCACCGTTATGGAGTTATCCTCGTTTATGTAAACATTTATCGTATCGCAATAGCCGGCCATGGCCTCATCTATCGAGTTGTCCACAACCTCATAAACCAGATGGTGGAGTCCCTCAACCGATGTGCCGCCTATATACATGGCCGGTCTTTTTCTAACCGCCTCTAAACCCTTTAAAACCTTTATATCTTCAGCTGTGTATTTAGCCAACTTCAACTCCCCTATCCTAAAGTAATTGTATTGTGGTTTTCGTATGCCCCAAGCGTCGTTATAACACTCTGGTTTGGTAAATCGCCAATCAAATCAAACGCCTCTTTCTGGATCTGCAGATCTAAATCCCCCTCTAAATCATCTATAAGCAAAATAGGCTCAATGCCCGAGCTATTATACATTTTTACTATACTCAAAACAATACATAGGAGTGATATTTTTTTCTCACCGACCGATGAGTAAAAGAACAGATCCCTCCCATTTAGGGTTATCTTCAGGCTATCCTTCTTAAAACCGAACAACACCCTTCTTTTTTGCTTCTCCTTTTCAAAGATATCCGGTTGGTATTTACCTATCTCATAGTCGACTTTAAGCTCCTTTGGGAAGAAGTTTAAAAAGCACTCTTTTATATCCTTTTGCACCTTTAGGATAAACTCCCTTCTTTTTAGCGATATATCGTTGACTATGGGCTCTATGTTTTTGTTTAACACATCTATTATGCTGTGTTCTATATTGGGGTTTGAAAAAGCCTTCCTTTTGAGTCTGTTAACCCTTTTGTATTCAATCAGTTTATCGATTATCGATTTATCGTAAGAGCTTATGCCCCTGTCTATAAGGGAAAACAGATAATCCTTGCTTTTGAACGATATAAACGAGTTTATGGAATAATCCAGGCAGGCAAAGGTCTTTTTCAGATCAACAACCCTTGTGGGTTTTGTGTCCAATCTTAGATACTTTTTGTTGTCTTCTATCTTTACCTGCACATTATGCCCATCAACGGCTGCACTGAGTATGGTTGGCTTTAATTGATCCTTTTGCAAAACCCTCAAATTATTCTTAAACGGGTGGCCGTTGAGTATCAGGTATATAGCCTCTAATAGATTGGTCTTACCTGCACCGTTTCTGCCCTTGATGATGTTGATCTTGTCGAATTTTACCTCCAATAGGTCGAAGTTTCTAAAGTTTGTGATAATGACGTTTTTTATGAACATTACTCTATTATTGGCGTCATTATGTATTTATAGCTGTATTGATCCTCACTGCTTTCAAACATGATGGGCTCTTCAGCGCTTCTGTATAGCAATACAACACTGTCTGCCTCTATCTGATTTAGAAAATCCAGTATGAATTTTGAGTTTAGTTTTATTATCAGATCCTTTTGTGCCTCAAGCGGGTTTATTTCTATAACATCTTCAGCTGTCTCACCTTCTGAGTTTTGCCCGACTAAGGACATGGTTTTTTCGTTTATGTCTATCTTTACCGTTATGTCCTTATTCTCTGAGAGTATTGAGCTCCTCTTTACGCCGTCTTTCAGTTTCTCTTTGTCTATTTCTATGGAGTTTGATGTCTCTCTATCGAGCAGTATCTGGTTGTAATCTGGGAAGTTGCCGCTTATGAGTTTTGATACGATTATGAGGTTGTCCTGCTTTATTAGAAGCTCGTTTTCGCCCCTGTATAGTTCAACATCGCCTTCTAAGGATAATCTGCTTATAAGTGTTGCTCCGGCGTTTTCTATTATAAGGCTTGTCTGTGTCTGGTTCTGGTTCTCCGTCTTTATGTTTATGAGTCTGTAGTGGTCTGTGGCTGTTGCTTTTGTCTGTTGCTCTTCTACTTCTACGAATACGCCTGTGTATTCCCTGGCTATATCGTTTTTATCCGGGCAGTATATTGTTTCTTTTATGAGTTTTTTTAGTTTCTCTGCCTTGATTGTGCAAATCTTTTGAGTGTTTTCTGGGTGTTTTACCTTTGGAAACATCTGGGGGTCTTGAACCTTTATCTTTGTTTTGAAACCCGATGATTTTATGGTTATTGTTTTTCCTTCAGGATCCAATTCAATTGTTTCTTCCTTTATCTCCCTTAGGATATTGGCAAGCTTTTGTGGGTCTGTTGTGAAGCTTAGGCTGCTGTCTGTTTTTGTTTCTATTGTTTTCTCTATTGATGTTATGTTGTTTAGAGCTGTTCCTTTTATCCCGTTTTCATCTATTTCTATCAGGATATTCGATAGTATGCTGTCTTTTTCTTTGGCTGTTGATAGCATCAGCTCACCTATTAGATCCCTTAGGGCTTTTGTTTGGATGTTTACTGACATGTTTTCATCCTCCTATTTTTGTTTTTTCTTTTTTTTGTTTAGCAGTAATAATAAGGCCTTTTTAAATGTCATTTTACTCTGCTTTTGCTTTTCTTTTGGGATTTTCTCTTTTCAATTAATCTGTCATTATCTTTGCTGTAATTGATAGCCCTATCTGAGTTGGCTGTTTTTTTGACAGGTTTTATCCCTTTTTGGGGGTTTTTTGAAAGGTTTTTAGACATCTGTTATCTCTTTTTCGATTTCCTCGACCTTCTTTTTGAGGTTTATGTCCTTTTCTATCTCTTTCTCTATCTTTTTACATGCGTTTATGATTGTTGCGTGGCTCTTGACGCCGAATTTCGCCTTGATTTCTGGGAGTGAGTTTTTTGTTATCTTTCTGGTTAGATACATGGCTATTTCCCGTGGTATTAGAATTTCCTTTTTTCTTGTTGAGGATTTTAACTCCTCCACGCTAATACCGAAGTGTTTGGCCACGGTTTTTTGTATGTTTTCTGCTGTGAGCATCTTTTCCTTTCTTATAACTATGTCCTGAAGAATGGTTTTAACTAAATTCAGTGTTACCGGTTTTCTCATTATGGACTTATATGCCGATATCTTAATCAATGCCCCTTCTATCTCCCTAACATTTGAGCTTATACTTGATGCTATAAACTCAACGATCTCCTGATTTAGGTCAAGGTTAAACAGCTCGGCTTTTTTTCTTATAATGGCTATGCGTGTTTCAAGCTCAGGCGGTTGTATATCGACGATTAGGCCCCAGCTGAAGCGTGATTTTAGCCTGTTTTCTATATCCGGTATGTCGTTTGGCGGTTTGTCGCTTGTTATGACTATCTGTTTTTGGTTCTCATATAGAGCGTTGAAGGTATGAAAGAACTCCTCCTCTGTTCTCTCTTTTTTTGATATAAACTGTATGTCGTCTATAAGCAGGCAGTCTAAATTCCTGTATTTGTTCCTGAATTGCGTCATTTTTTTGTATTGTATGGAGTTTATAAGCTCGTTTGTAAATTCCTCACTCGATATGTATAAAACCCTGGCATTGGGGTTGTTCTTCTTGATTGAGTTCCCTATGGCATGCAGAAGATGGGTTTTACCTAAACCCACACCGCCGTAGATGAACAACGGATTATACGCCTTGGCCGGGTTTTCGCTAACGGCCACGCTTGCCGCATAAGCCAATTGATTGCTCGGCCCGACGACGAAGTTTTCAAAGCCGTATTTGGGGTTTAGGTTGTCCTTTTCCTGGGTTTTTATGATGAGCTCTATCTTTGGAAGCCTGTTGAATACCAATTTTAGGCTCTCTTTTAGTTGGTTTTTGTATTTGGATTTTAAGAGTTCCTTTATTTGCTCACCCGGTATGGCTAAGGTGATCTTCTCCTCCGATACAAAGATAGGCTCAATTAGGGAGAGTTTCTCTAAATCCTGCGTCTCCACCTTGTTTTTTAGATTCTCTATCACCTTTTCCCACATAGCGCCCCATTATATTACATAGATTGTTCTTTTTCAATTATATGGGCTTTGGGTTCAATTTGAGAGTTTTCTTTCCCAGTCGAGGGCTGTTTTGCAGATGAGTTTTAAATCGTTATATAGGGGCTTCCACCCCATTAGTTGTGTGATCTTTGTATTGTCGGCAACAAGTATCGCAGGGTCGCCCGCTCTTCTTTGTGTAATTTCAACCCTAAAGTCGTTGCCGCTTACCTCCTTCATTGTTTGGATTACCTCTTTTACAGAGAAACCCTTACCATAGCCGCAGTTGAACACATCGCTTTTGTTGTTTTTGATATATTCTAAGGCCTTTAGATGGGCTACAGCCAAATCATCCACATCGATATAGTCCCTTATGCATGTGCCGTCGGGTGTTGGATAATCATCCCCAAATATAAACATCTTATCCCTTTTGCCCAGTGCCGTCTGTGCTGCAACCTTTATCAGATGCGTTGCATTTTTTGTGCTCTGGCCTATTAGGCCTTCCTTGTCTGCGCCTGCCACATTGAAGTATCTTAAAGCTACATACCTAAAGCCTTTGTGGGCTTCTGCTGCATCCTTTAGGATATTTTCAACAAACAGCTTACTTTTGCCGTAAGGGTTTATAGGCTCTGTTGGGTGGGTTTCCTTGATTCTATCCTTAGCCGATAACTCTGGTTGTCCATACACGGCTGCCGTTGAGGAGAATATGAAATAATCTACACCGTAATCTATACAGCACTTTATTAGGTGCATTCCATTGGATGTATTGTTTAGATAGTATTTAAGCGGATTTTCGACACTTTCTGGCACTATCAAGCTTGCCGCAAAGTGTATAACAGCATCAAACCCGTGGGTTTTGAATAGGTTTTGCGTATCGTTCCAATTTGACAGATCCAGCTTAATAAACTCAAAATCCCTGATGGTCTTCAGTGTCTCTATTGTCCTTAAAAAACCGGTGGAGAGGTTATCCACTATCGTTAGCTCAAAGTTCGTCTCTTTGAGTATGTGCTTTGCAACATGGCTTCCAATATACCCCGCCCCACCGGTGATCAGGATTTTCATGGATTAAACCTCCCAATTTTTGGTGAGTTTTTATTTTATTTTTTATCTTTTGTCAAATAATGTTTGATTTTGAAGGGCAATGTCAACTTTTTTGTGTCACCCCTCTTCCTGTTTGGTTCACTTAGTTTCCCCATCTATCCAAAAGCCTCCATCAGGTATTCAGAGTATCTGAGCTTTCTTGATGAATACTTCTCATCCTTATCTTTGAAGAAAAGGTAAAGGAACTTTTCAGCACTGTCCTCAGAATGGAGATAACCCCTAATTCTTAAAGAATCCTTTAATTCCTTGAAACACCTCTCCATCCAGTTTGTTGTTGAAAAGTATACCTTTATCTTTTCATTGAGGTTTGAGAAGTGTGTATAGTTCTTGACTTTACTTTTTAGGCTGTTTAGGGATTTATAGAGCCTACTCCATTTGTCGATGAACTCATTCATCAAGAGTTCTGCCTCCTCTTGGGTCTTAGCCTCCATTATCTGGTTTAGCTCTTTCAGCATCTCATCCCAGTGTCTCTTTCTCACCTTGCTTTTTATGTTCTTCTTCAGATGAAACCAGCATAGCTGATGCTTTGCTTTGGGGAATGCCTCCTCTATTGATCTTGAGAGCCCTTTTAGATCATCGCTGATTATCATTCTGACATTCTTTAGTCCCCTTGATTTTAGGTCCTCAAATATCTCTCTCCACATCTGTGTATTCTCATTGCCTCCAGGTAGGAAGTATGCAAGTATGTTTCTTCTGCCGTCGTATCTCAATCCCAGAACAGCATAAACTGCCTCTTTTTCTACACTGTCCCTCTTCAGAGGCAGGTATGTTGCATCTATGTATAGGACTGGATACTCATCATCCAACCTTCTGTTTTTGAACTCCTCTATGACCTCTTTTGGTATGTCGGAAATATAGCTTGCAAACTGGGATGATATGGAACATCCAATGAGATTTTCTAAAACCTTGCCTGCCTTCCTTGATGAGACTCCAGACACGAACATTGCCCTTATTATGTCATCAAGGAGAAACATCACCCTCTTTCTCTCAGGCAATACATCGCTTTTGAACTTGCCGTCCCTTGTTCTGGGGATGGAAAGCTCCATCTGACCTAATATTGTTTTTGGTGACCTTGTGTAATATCCATTTGCCCTTGTTGATTTGTTCTCTTCTAAGTACCTGTCTCTTTCCTCTTTCATGATCCTTTCAATCATTGACTTGAATTCTTCCTTCAATTGTGTAAAAATCAAATCATACATGTGTTTTTCCTCCTTTGAAGGGTTAGTGTCAAAGAGGGGTTATAACATATAACCCCTCTCCCTTCAAAGGGTGACACAAGTAATTTTACACTGCCCGGGGGCATTATAAGAATAAGAAGTGATCTTAAGAATAAAAGCAAGACCTTTCCCAATCAGCTTGGAAAACCCATTCAGAACCCAACAGTAAGGTGGGTGTTTGAGAACTTCTTTGCCATACATCTACTTATTCTAAACAACCAAGAGCAAATTGTTGGGTTGGAAGATAAGCATAGGCTTATATTGGAGCTGTTGGGTGGAGATTATATGAGGTTTTATGGTATAAATGGAGGGAGAGGTGCGGAATGAGGGCTAAAAATAAAGTTTTCACTAAAATACCTTTTTGCTTTTTCATAATCTTCTGGAATACCTATATCTATAAAATAACTATTAAAAACTTTTCCTTTTGCTTTTAAGTTTTGAAAATTATTCTCTAAAAACTCTTCAAAAGAAAACTTTTTTGGCAAATTAAAATCATCAAAAATTTCTCTTTTTAATAAATATATTCCTCCATTGATAAACCCCTGATTATAATATGACTTTTCTTTAAAATTTCGAATATATCTATTTTCATCTATTTCAACAACTCCATACCTGTCAAAATCTTTCATTTCTTTTAATGCAATTTCTATTAAATTACTATCTAATTTCATTTTTGACAAATCAACATCAAAAAAAGTATCCCCGTTTAAAACATAAACTTCATCATTCTTTGTCAGCTTTAAAGAATCTTTTATAGCTCCGCCTGTGCCTAACTGTTCTTTTTCTATATTATAAACTAATTCAATATCTTTATATTTGTCACCAAAATAATCTTTTATCACTTCCCATTTATACCCAACAGATAAAATAACTTTTTTTATATTTTGATTATTCAAAAACTCTAAAATATACTCTAAAAAAGGCTTATCATTTATAGGAGCCATAGGTTTTGGCACATCACTAACTACACTTCTAAGCCTTGTCCCAAGTCCCCCAGCTAAAACAATAGCTTCCACTAAAATCCTTTACCAAAAATAGCTTCTTCTATAACTGAACATAAAATATGCCCTATTAATATATGAGCTTCTTGAATTCTTGGAGTTTCGCTTGATGGCACACATATACAATAATCACACAATTCTTTCATCTTTCCTCCACTTTCACCTGTTAAGCCAATTGTAATAAGCCCTTTTTCTTTTGCTGTTTTTAATCCTTCTATAATATTTTTTGAGTTTCCGCTTGTAGAAATCCCTAAAAATACATCTCCTTTAACTCCATTTGCTTCAATTTGTCTTGAAAAAAGATATTCATATCCGTAATCATTTCCAATAGCTGTAATTATACTTGTATCAGTTGTAAGAGCTATTGCTGGAAGGGCAGGTCTATCGAAATAAAATTTACTAACCAATTCTCCTGCAATATGTTGAGCATCTGCTGCACTTCCTCCATTACCTGCAATTAACAGCTTATTTCCCTTTTTATAAGTCTCTATTAACAAATTACCGATTTCTAATATCTCATTGATTAATTTTTCATTATCTAAAATACTCTTTTTAACTTCATAAGATTTTTTTATCTGAGTTTCTACAAACTTTTTCATCCTCTCTCCTTTTTAATTCAAAATTTATAATTTAAAATTCATAATTAATTTATACTTTCCAGCCTTTTGTTCCTTCTTTTGTAAAATGAAAATTATAAACTTGTCCGCCTTGTTTGTTTAGCAAATTAATTAAATGATATTTTTTAGTTGGATCTACCATAAAAAACATAAATCCACCACCACCTGCACCACTTACTTTACCACTATATGCTCCATTCTCCATTGCGAGATTATAGATTCTATCTATTTCACTATTTGAAATAGCTGAGCTTACTCTTTTTTTTGCTTCCCAAGATTTTCCTAAAATTTTAGCAAAATTTTTAATATCACCTTTTAGTAAATACTCTTTCATCTTTATTGCATCTTCTTTTACTTCATGCATTGCTTCAAGCGATTTTTCTTTTTTTAAAACACTTTCTTTTTCTTTTTCAATAACACTTGCACTTCTTTGTATGCCTGTAAAATATAAAATTATACTTTCTTCTAATTCATCTATTATCCAATTTTTTACTCTTAAAGGATTAACAATTACTCTTTTATCTCCATAAAATTCCATAAAATTAAATCCTCCAAAAGTAGCCGCATACTGATCTTGTGCTCCTCCAACTATTCCTATATCTTCTCTCTCTATTTCATAAGCCAATTTTGCTATATCATACTCACCAAGTGGCAAATTAAGCCATTCTACAAAAGCCTTTATAATAGCAACAACTAATGTAGAACTTCCCCCAAGTCCACTTCCACTTGGAACATCTGAATACGTAATAAGTTTAAAAGATAGCGGTTTTTTAACAAAATTTTTTACAATTCTATTATAAATCCCTTTATATAAATCCATTTTCCCATCTAATTCTAAAAATTCTTTGCTATCAATTTCTAAATACTCATCATTATCAACAGAATGAAAAATAATTTTTCCATTATCCAACTTTTCTAATGTAGTATGAGCATATAATGAAATAGTAGCATTTAATACATATCCAACATATCTACTTGCATAAACATCTAAATCCGTTCCTCCTCCTGCAAGACCTAATCTAAGTGGTGCTTTAGAGCGAATTAACATTATAAAACCTTTCTACTAACTTATTAATATATAATTTAATTTTTATTTCATTGTTAATAGTAAATTGTCTAATCCAATATGGTAGTTCTTCTGCTATTGTATAAAACTGAAATTTTGTTTTTAAATTTTCTGGCATAGGAATTTTTTTTATATAGCTATTTCCTTTTTCAATAATTTTTCTTTCTATTAAAGTTTCAACTACAAAATTAGCTAATTTTTCATGACTTATTGGGTTACCACTGCCTAAATTATAAATTCCATTATCTATCTTATTATTCCATGCATAATATAAAACTTCACATACATCATCTACATAAACATAATCTCTTTTAATTTCAGCATCAAATAAATCAATATATCCTTTTTCTCTTATAAATTCAAAAAACCTATAAGGCAAACTTGCATTTTTCCCTTTATGAAACTCTCTCATTCCAAAAACATTAAAAAATCTAAATCCTATTACTCTATTTCCAATATTTAAATTATTCAATACAAATTTATCAAATAACCATTTAGAAAAAGCATATTCATTATGAGGTTTTTCACACTCTTTTTTAATTTTAAAACACTGACTATTTCCATATACTGCACTACTAGATGCATAAATAAATGGTATGTTATTTTCTTTTGAAAAATAGAACCAAAATTTAGAATGTTCAAAATTATCATCTAACATAATATTACAATCATTAATCAATACATCAGCATTTGCACCAATATGAAAAACCACTTCAATGTCATAATTTTTTAATACATTTTTTAAATAATCAAATCCTTTTTGAAAATTCAACACATCAGTAAATTCTAAATCAACAATATTTTTATATTTATTTTTCTGAGAAAATTCATCAATAATAATAATATCTTTTCTTCCTTTTTTGTTAAGATATTCTACTAAATTACTACCTATAAATCCCGCTCCTCCAGTTATAATAATCATTAAAAATCCCTTCTGTTAAGTTTTTCTATCAATTGATTAATAATACTATCCCATTTTAAATATTTATTGTAAAATGCATATGCATTTTTCTCCATTTCTATAATATCACTATTAAAAAACATTTTTTTTATAGCATTTACTAACTCTTCAACATTATTTGGTTCTATTATATAACCTGTTTTTTTATCTTCTACAAGTTCATATATACTACCAACTTTAGTAACTATACAAGGTGTACTATTAGAGTAAGCAATTTGAACTGTTCCTGTCTGAGTTCCATCTTTGTATGGCAATACAACCGCATAAGAGTTTTTTATTATTTCATCAAATTCTTCATCACTAATTAAATAATTTTTTATAACTAAATTTTCTTTTGGAATCTGTTGTATTAAATTTTTATATTTAGATATATCACCATCTCCTGCTATAACAAACTTTAACTTTTTCATATTTTCATCTTTTAATATTTTTATTATTGCTTTTAAAAAGACATCTATCCCTTTATACTCCTCTATTCTACCTAATACTGAAAAATATTGTCTTTTTGATTTATTTATGAAACTTTTCTCTTTTCTATGACTACCAAGTGGTAAAACAAAAATTTTGTTAGCTTCCTTATTATAATATTTTATTATATCATTTTTTAATGATTTTCCTGCTACTATAACTAAATCACTTAAAATAGATTGAATCTTTTGAGAATAAAATATAATTTTTGCATAACTTGTTCCTGAATGAGGCAATGGATCATGTATTTGAGAAATTATTTTAATATTTTTAAATAATTTTACTAATATTATTGCAATATTATTAAGGGTATGTGAAGTTACAAAAAACACATAATCATAATTACCTTTTTTCAATAATTTATAAAATTTTATCCAATTTATAGGATTTATAGTATCTATAAACATCTGTTTAGCATTCCCACCGTTTGCTATTACTTTACCAATATTATATTTCTTAATATAATTACTATCTCCACAAATATCTATTTCAATATTATTTTCTTTTAAATATTTATAAAGCATATTCATATAAAGTTCATTTCCTATTGATAATTTAAAACCTACCAATAAAATTTTCATATTTTCAAAACCTTTTCTATTTGAATTTTAATATTTTGTTCTAAGGAAATTAAATTTTTCTTAAATATTTCCATTATTTCTTTTTTTTCTAGCAATAATAGACAATAATTTGCAAACTTTTGAATATCATTAGTTGCAAACAAATGAATATTATTTTCAAAAGGCATTCCATTTAATGCAAATTTTGTACAAACTACAGGTTTTAAATATGACAATGCTTCATAAAGTTTTGTTTGAACACCTATACTCTCTAAAATAGGTACAATAATGATTTTATTATTAGAATAAAAATTTTCTATTTTATTTATTTCCCCAATAATATAAACATTTTTAAATTTCTTTAAATAATTTTCATCTTCATTTCTAAGTCCTCTTCCTGCAATACAAAAAGTAATATTTTTATTATTTTTTAAAATAATAGGCCAAATATTTTCTAAAAAAAATTTTAAAGCATTTATATTTCTTTGACTTCCTAAAAATCCAATGTACCCTATATCATACTTTGCATACTCCTTTACATTCTTTACTTCGAAAGGAAAACTTGGCAAAAACAGACCATTATATTTTTTTGCATTATCTTTATTAAGAAATAAAAATTTTAAATTTTTATTTCTTAATAGGATATCTTCATTATGAAATAAAAATCTATATTCTAACCAATAAAATAATTTACTTAAATTTAATTTTTCATTCTTATACATATATTCAAAATAATCTTTTTCAATGTTGTGCATCACAATTCTTAATTTATCATCATATTTATTACCAAATTCATTTCTAAACCAAATTGCCATATAACTATGTTCTATAAATACTCTATCATAGTTTTTATTTAATAAAATTCTAATTTGTCTCTTAAAACTACTAGGTAATAAATCCAAAAATAAAGATTGTTTTTGAAAGAAAGCTTTAACAAAAGCATTAAAATATGATAAATAATTATCCCTTTTAAAAACAAAAACATTTTTACATATTAATTGTACATTTTCTATATCCAATTTATCAAACCTAGTTATACTTACCAAATCAACATCATACCCTAATTCTACAAGCTTTTTTATTTGATTATATGTAAACTTTGAGCCGGCTTTTTTATTAGGTTCTGGAAAATATGGGGTTATGTATAATATTTTCTTGGCTCTTTCCACTTTCTTATGGGTAACTCCCACAACACTAAATCCCCCTCAAACTCTTGTTGACCAGACTGAAATCAAGTTTGCCTGTTAGAAGGTATACTATAATTCTGTAGTTTTTAAATGTCCTATATCCTCTTGCTTTTGCCTTTGCTGCCTGAATAACAGAGTTTAATCCCTCAAGTATTCCATTGTTGATTCTGCTTCTAAACCAATTTATGATTCCATTCCAGTGTTTTTTAATTGTTCTTGCAGACTCTATTATGGGTTTTAATCTTGAATAGGTTGCCCAGAAATACCATTTTTTCAGGTAGGCTGTAAACTCTTCTTCTGTTTCTGCATTATAGATGTCTTGAAAAGACTGTCTTATGTTATATGCCCTTATAGTTTTCAGATTCATATTTGATATTGTCAATTCTTTCAAAGCCTCTCTCTGTTTTCTTGTGAGATTATGTTTATTCTTAAGCCAGATATATTTGGTTCCTTTCAGCAGTTTATTTTCTTTGGATTCTTGTTTTCTTACACTATCCACTGCCTCATTGATAATCTTAAGGATATGAAACTTATCGAATGTAATATCGGCATTGGGTATGTGTTCTTTTACTCCTTTGATGAATGCAGGCGACATATCGCAACTGACATTTCTAATGTTGTCTATCTCTGCTTTATGCTCTTTAAAGTCTTTTACAAACTCTTTGACTGTTGATGCATCTTTGCCCTCTGCCACAAACAGTGTTCTCCTTTTGTTTAAATCCACAAACAGGGTGATGTATTCATGTCCCTTGGCTATACTTGTTTCATCTATACCTACAGAATCAATATTGGAGGAATCTTCATATTCTTTTGCTTTATTCACATATTTATCAAGCATATCCCATATTTTATCATTGTGGACATTGATGAGTTTAGATACCTGATTAACAGGCATGGATGAGCATAGCTGCAAAAGTAAAGCTTCAAAAAGCAGACTAAATCCACTGCTTACACCCTCCCAGGGAGCTTTTATTGTTTTTATAGTTCCATCCGGCAGTTTTACCCTTGGGATTCTTGCATGAAGATAACACTCATGCTCAAAGAAGTTTAGATGTCTCCACTTCTTTGTTATAGTATCATAAGCACTCTGGTCTGTCAACCTTTTTTTATACACCCAATTAGTCATGTTTTTTAAAAAACCCCCCCTCTTTTTTAATCACACTGCCTCTTTCTGCTCTACTTGTTGTGTTTCTTCTTCTCTTTTGTCAGTATTTCTGTAGTGGTTCTCCAAATACTCCTCAGGAGTACACCTATAATGCCCCGTAAACTTCATCAGATTTTTGAACACTTCTCTTCTCAAATCTGATAAGATTTGAGAAGTAATCAGATGTTCTTAAATCTGATTTAGTCTTAAAAGTTTGATTGATTTGAGGAGGTTGTTGTGTCAAAGAAACACAGAAAGTTTTCTTCTGAGTTTAAGGCCAAAGTGGTCTTAGAGTTGTTGGAAGGTGACAAGAGTGTAAGTGAGATTGCATCCAAATACGGCATATTACCTAAATCCATACATCAGTGGAAGAAGCAGTTTTTGGAGAATGCATCCTTAGCCTTTGAGAATGCTGTCCCGGCAAAGAAGTATAAAGAGGAGATAAGAGAGAAGGAATCCCAAATTGAGGCTCTATCCAAAGCATTGGGTCAGGCTACCATAGAAAGGGACTGGGTATTAAAAAAATTAAAGAGCTTGGGCTTGAAGACTAAGAAGAGCCTGGTGGAGCCCAAGCTCAAAAACCTTTCAATCACCAGGCAAACAGAGCTTTTAGGGATGAACAGGTCTACACTGTATTACAAGAACAAGCCAGAGATTTCAGAAGAAGACATAGAAATCATGAATGCCATTGATGAGATATACACAGAGTTTCCATACTACGGATACAGAAGGATATACCACCAGTTGAGAAGAAAAGGCTTTGATAATGTGGGAAAGAGAAGAATAACAAGGTTCATGAAGATTATGGGCATAAGGGCTTTATATCCCAAAAGGAAGAGATTTAAAACAACAGAATTGGATAAGAACACAAAGGCCTATCCATATCTGCTAAACGACATAATACCCACAAAGCCCAATCAGGTATGGGTCTCAGATATCACATACATCAGGCTCTGTAAGGGCTTTGCCTATCTGTGCGTCATAATGGACCTAAAATCAAGGGCTGTATTATCACACAAACTATCACCAACAATGGATGATGAACTTGTTGTAAGGACTATAGAATCTGCTATAGAAAAATACGGAAGACCCGATATCTTCAACTCTGACCAGGGGAGCCAATACACCTCAAACAGGACAATAGAGCTTCTAAAGAAACACAACATATCCATATCCATGGATGCCAAGGGCAGGTGTTTTGACAACATACACATGGAGAGGTTCTTCAGAAGCTTAAAACAGGAGAATATCTATCCAAGCTGCTATGAGAGATTCAAAGACGCAAAAACTGGAATAGATGAATACATACACACCTACAATAGCAAGAGATTACACTCTGCTATTGGATATAAGACGCCTTTTGAGGTATATGGGTGTATGTCAGAAACAAAAGAAAACATAGTTGCTTGAAAAGGAGGTGAGTAGTCCTGTTAACTGAGGGTTAAGGAGAGAGAAGGAAAAGGGAAATGGGAAGAATTGACTTGACAAGTGGGGGCAATATACGCATAGCCCAATAAAAATAGGAACATTGAACAACATATTGAAAGAAGTTGCAGATTATATTGGAATATCAAAAGAGGAATTGGTAAGGAAGCTGTTTTGCTAAACGAAGATCTGTCGACCTATAGTTCTTGATTCAAAATTTGATTCTTCTTGACTCTCCCTGTTTTAATTCTTATATTTGAATTTGCATTCAGATTTTGAATGAGATGCAGTCCTTGCGAGCACTTCTCAAAAAAGTTTGAAAAATAAGCGAAAAAGAGATAAGTTTAAATAAAAGTAGCAATCTCGGAAAAGGGGTTGATCCTTATGCGGAAATTTGATTCTGTTACCCATAAAAACGACGAGCTTACACATATATTATCTTTCTTAAAGTCAAACAAACAATACTTACAATCTAAATTCCATGTAAAAGAAATAGGGGTTTTTGGAACTATGGTTAGAGGAGAGCAATCAAATGATAGCGATATTGACATACTTGTGAAATTCGATAAGTATCACAAGGACTTCTTAAATTATATGAGGTTAAAGCATTATCTTGAGAAGATATTTAACAAAAAAGTCGATCTCGTTACGAAAAGTGCGATTAAATCTCAAATAAAAGAAGAAATTTTAAACGAAGTAATTTATGTCTAAATCTAAGATAAAATGGAGAGAAATAGCAGGTTTTAGAGATGTGCTGATACATGACTACTTTGGTGTTGATGCTGAATCTGTATGGGATACTATAAAGAATAATTTACCTACTCTAAAGAAACAAATAAAAAAGATTTTGGAGGAGCTTGAAAATGTATAGGCTATGCATTTAAATCTTCTTGACCTTGTCTATTTTATTTCTATAATTGCGTTCAGAGTTTGAACAAAGGATAATTGGTAGGATTGGTGAATGGGATAATGGGTTAATTGGTGAATGGTAGAGGGAGAAGGAGCTTTGGAGCAGGAAAAAGTAAATTAAAAAGGTTTTTTAGTTTTAGATTCTGGATTACACAAATAAGGTTTGCGATGTTTACAATGGGATTGAGTAGGAGGGTACGGTAATTAAAAACAGTAACCAAACAGCGCACTTAAACACAATTACTCCGCTAGCAAAAACTTCTAATCTAAAATTCAAAATTCAAAATTCAAAATTATTTAAAAGTTTCGGACTGAATTCAGAGGCAAATGCTAACTCTCTTCGCTCTCACCTTACAAAAAGCGCATTGGGCACATTCCTGTTAAAGGTTTCCTCGGTAGGTTTAGGATTTCTAACAAGCTTACTTCTTGCTCACATGTTAGGAGCAAAGGGATATGGGGCTTATGCCTATGCATTATCGTTGGTAGATTTTATCAATGTTTTTGTTGTGTTTGGCTTGCCTGTACTAACCACTAAGCAGGTATCCATATATAGTAGCAAAAAGAAATGGGGGTATCTAAGAGGCTTTTTGAAATGGTCAGAGAGAGTCATTCTTATAAATGCCATAATAGCTGCGAGCTTATCTTTTGTAATCACGTTCATATTTCAAAGCCATTTAAACCATGAAATGCTTTTACCATTTAGAATAGCTGTATTACTATTGCCTTTCTTAGGTCTTCTGCAGCTTAAAGAGGCAGCAATACAGGGACTTAAACACATTATAATGGGTCAAATCTCAAGTTCTACAATTAGACCTTTGATTTTCCTTATAGTTATTGCTATCGCTTATTTTTCTAAAATAAATTTAAATCCTTCAAGAACTATAGAGTTAAATATAGTTGCAGTGATAGTCGCTTTAGTCTTTTCGTTTTATATTTTAAGAAACTACCTGCCGCCCGAAATTAAGCTCGAAAAAGCAAAATACAAAGCAAAATTCTGGATAAAAAGCGCTTTACCACTCTTATTGTCAGGTGTATTAGGTTTGATCAACTCTCAAACAGATATTATTATGCTGGGAGCAATGAAAGGAGCTTATGCGACTGGTATATATGCTGTAGCAACAAGGGTGGCAACTCTTATCGTTTTCATTCTTGCCTCCGTTAACGCAGCTATGGCCCCGACGATTGCAGAATTATACGCTAAAAATAACTTGAAACAATTACAAAATGTTATTACAAAAAGTGCAAGAGCTGTATTTTTTCTCTCTTTACCAATAGCTGTTTTTTTGATATACAAAGGTAAGCTGGCTTTATGGTTGTTTGGCAAGGAATTTATGGCTGGTAGTAGTACATTGGCAATATTAAGTATCGGACAGTTAATAAATGCCTCCGCTGGCTCAGTGGGATTAATACTTGCAATGACAGGACATGAGAAGGATGTAGCTTTTGGCGTGGGAGTGAGTGCTGTGGTTAATGTGATTTTAAACGCTATGCTTATACCACACCTTGGTGCAAAAGGGGCAGCAATTGCGACCTCAACCAGTATGATAATGTGGAATATAATCCTTGGGATTTATGTTTATAAAAGGACAAGACTTGATCCGACGGCTTTGGGGGCATGGAAGCAGTAAGGCTCTTTCCAAAAATCTATGGGTAATTCAAGCTCTGTTGGAGATGTTAAACTATGCAAAGAATAATTGATAAATTATTCTTTGCATTCTTCTCTTTAAGAAGTTAGAATTACCCAGAATTATGTTGTTATTGGCTGCATCTGTTGTGTTGCATTCATTTATTACCTTTTTATTGGAGGATGAGCTCTGTGGCTAATGTTATGCAGGAACTGTTTGAAAAGGCATTGGGTATTGCACCACCCTGGTTTATAGAAAGGATAGAGTTTAGTCAAGATGAGAAAAGATTGGACATATACATAAATTTCAAAAGAGGTTCCAAATTCAGCTATTTTGATAATAAAAACAACAAAGAGTTCTCTAATTTAAGCGCTTATGATACTACAACAAAGAAGTGGAGACATCTGAATTTCTTTGAGCATGAGTGTTATCTTCATGCAAGAATCCCAAGGGTAAAACTGCCGGATGGAACTATAAAAACAATAAAAGCTCCCTGGGAGGGTGTAAGCAGTGGATTTAGTCTGCTTTTTGAAGCTTTACTTTTGCAGCTATGCTCATCCATGCCTGTTAATCAGGTATCTAAACTCATCAATGTCCATAATGATAAAATATGGGATATGCTTGATAGATATGTGAATAAAGCAAAAGAATATGAAGATTTCTCCAATATTGATTCTGTAGGTATAGATGAAACAAGTATAGCCAAGGGACATGAATACATCACCCTGTTTGTGGATTTAAACAAAAGGAGAACACTGTTTGTGGCAGAGGGCAAAGATGCATCAACAGTCAAAGAGTTTGTAAAAGACTTTAAAGAGCATAAAGCAGAGATAGACAACATTAGAAATGTCAGTTGCGATATGTCGCCTGCATTCATCAAAGGAGTAAAAGAACACATACCCAATGCCGATATTACATTCGATAAGTTTCATATCCTTAAGATTATCAATGAGGCAGTGGATAGTGTAAGAAAACAAGAATCCAAAGAAAATAAACTGCTGAAAGGAACCAAATATATCTGGCTTAAGAATAAACATAATCTCACAAGAAAACAGAGAGAGGCTTTGAAAGAATTGACAATATCAAATATGAATCTGAAAACTATAAGGGCATATAACATAAGACAGTCCTTTCAGGACATCTATAATGCAGAAACAGAAGAAGAGTTTACAGCCTACCTGAAAAAATGGTATTTCTGGGCAACCCATTCAAGATTAAAACCCATAATAGAGTCTGCAAGAACAATTAAAAAACACTGGAATGGAATCATAAATTGGTTTAGAAGCAGAATCAACAATGGAATACTTGAGGGATTAAACTCTGTTATTCAGGCAGCAAAGGCAAAAGCAAGAGGATATAGGACATTTAAAAACTACAGAATTATAGTATACCTTCTAACAGGCAAACTTGATTTCAGTCTGGTCAACAAGAGTTTGAGGGGGATTTAGTGTTGTGGGAGTTACCCATAAGAAAGTGGAAAGAGCCAAGAAAAACAAGTGAGGGCGGGTATAATATGAAGTGTAAACTTCCTAATTTATTTATTGTAGGTGCAGGAAAATGTGGAACAACTTCTTTGTATTATTATTTAAAGCAACATTCAAAAATATATTTACCTGATTTTAAAGAACCTCAATATTTATCGTTTAAACATTTTTTAAATGATATTGAAAAAGTTGTTTATCCTCACAAACTCAATGAATTCGTATTGTCAGAAAATGAATATTTTAGTCTATATCGTAACGATGATATTGAAAATAAAAAATATATTGGTGATGCATCTACAGCTGCTTTTGTATTTTATGAGGAATTTTATAAAAGTGTTCAACAATATTATGAGAAACCGCAAACTAATAAAATAATAATTATTTTAAGAAATCCAATAGAAGCAACAATTTCACATTATTTAATGTATAAGCGAATATTTGAAATATATAATGGAGCAAAATATCGTTCATTAGAGGAAGCGATAAAAATAGAAAAAAAAATGTTTCAAAATAAATATTATGCAATTTGTCACACTTTTAGATACAAATTCTTTGATAGAATAAAATTTTTTAAAAATCATTTTGATGATGTCTTGATATTGTTTCATGAGGATCTAAAATACAATAAAGATAAAGTTTTAACTGATATTTTTACATTTTTAGATATAGAAAAAGAGAATATAAATACAAGTGAAAATTTAAATGAAACAATATTTCCAAAAAATAGTTTTGCAAAAATATTTTATAAAGATAGTAAATTTAAAATATTAACTAAAAAAATACTTCCTTCATCTTTGTATATTTCTTTGAAAAAAACTAGAGATAATTTTTTAGGTACGAAACAAAAAAATATTAGCGAAAAAGAGATTTTAATATTACAAAATATATTTAAAGAAGATATAATTAAAACTTCGGAGTTATTAAAAAAGGATTTAACAAAATGGATAAAATAAATTGCCAAATATGTTCAACTAAGCTTGAACAAACAAATATTACACATAATGAATATAGACTTTATAGTTGTGAAAATTGTGATTTTCATGCTTGGTATCCAAGAAAAATAGATGTTTCTTTTTATGAAAATGATGATTTAGGATTTCAGCAAAATTTGCATGAAGATATTCAAAGATTGCCTCTTTGGACAGAATTCTTTTTTAAAAATTTAAACAAGATCGGTGCAACTGGTAAAAAAATCTTAGATGTTGGCTGTGGAAATGGTTCTTTTTTGAAAGAAATGAAAGATAAAGGATATGATTGTTACGGTTTAGATTTAGATAGATATGCTGTAAAAGTAGCTAAAAAAAAGATAGCAGAAGATAAAATCTTCCATTGTAAGTTAGAAGATTTAGAAAAGATTGATAGTAAATTTTTAGGTTATTTTGATATTATAACTTTTTTTGAAGTTATAGAACATCAAGATGATTTAGATAATTTTATAAACCATTTAAAAAAATATCTCAAACCACACGGAGTATTAGTAGGTAGCACACCAAATACAAATAGATGGATAAATGGATTGGGTTTTAGGGAAGTGTCTGATTACCCTCCACATCATTTTAATTGGTTTAGCTTGAAGTCATTAAATAAACTATTTGAAAAACATCAATTTAGTGTCAGTTTTTATCCGGCATATACTAAAGTGACTGGAGCAGATTTGAGATATAGGGTGCTTAGTGCTATATTTAAAGAGAAGTATGCAAGAGCTACTAAGCCAATAATAGTTTCACAAGAATCTTCATTTTATGTTAAATCTAAAAAGAGTATTCGAAGAAAAATAAGACAAGTTTTGGATTTAGCATTTTTAATTTTATCTCCAATTGCTACTCTTCTTAATAAAAATAAAGAAATTTCATTTCATATAGGGTTTATTGCAAAATATGAAAAGTAGATTGGTTGTTTTTGATTTGGATAATACACTATTTAGTATAAATACACATCACTATTTTAGTGATCATTTTTTTAAAAGTAAAAGTAAATTTATATACTTGATCTATAAAATTTTATCATTAAAACTTTTTGTTCATTTATATTATATGTTTACAAAAAGAGATATTAAAAGAGATTTTTCTGTTTATATGTTTTCGTTTTTTAGTTCTAAGATACTCGATGATGGGTTAGAAAAAATTTTTAAAAATCTAGATGATTATAAAATTGATAAAACATTTAATTTATTAAATAAAATGAAAAGTAAAGGTTATAAGGTCATAGTATTGAGTGCAACTGTTGATTTTATTGCTAAGTATATAGCTAACAAATATGATATAGAGATATATTCATCCATAATAAAAAATGGTAAATACTATTTTGATATGACGGGTCAAAAAGTAAACTATGTAGATGAACATTTTAGTAAATATGAAAAATACCTTTTTGTAAGTGATAATAAAGAAGATATAAATAAAGAATTTAAAAATTATATTTATGTGTATAAAGATATGTACTTTAAAAATATAGAAATAGAGAGTTTTGAATGTTAAAAATTTAGGCTCTTTCCAACCCCCCCCCTTCCGCACCCAAACCTCCATTTTAACCAAACCCAAATGCACAGTAAACGCACAGAGCGAAAAATAATGAAAAGGGTTGTAAAACAAATGGAACAGAAAATGCTTTCACCTACCCCTAAAAAGAGGGGGTATTCAAATGACACAGCAAAAGGCAGTTATCAAGAACATGGATCACTTAGGACTGATAGCCGGTATGATAGATGAACTGAAGATTAAAGAAACCATAGATGATGCAATACCATCATCAAGTAAATCAAAGAACCTGGTAGTGTAAAATTACTTGTGTCACCCTTTGAAGGGAGAGGGGTTATATGTTATAACCCCTCTTTGACACTAACCCTTCAAAGGAGGAAAAACACATGTATGATTTGATTTTTACACAATTGAAGGAAGAATTCAAGTCAATGATTGAAAGGATCATGAAAGAGGAAAGAGACAGGTACTTAGAAGAGAACAAATCAACAAGGGCAAATGGATATTACACAAGGTCACCAAAAACAATATTAGGTCAGATGGAGCTTTCCATCCCCAGAACAAGGGACGGCAAGTTCAAAAGCGATGTATTGCCTGAGAGAAAGAGGGTGATGTTTCTCCTTGATGACATAATAAGGGCAATGTTCGTGTCTGGAGTCTCATCAAGGAAGGCAGGCAAGGTTTTAGAAAATCTCATTGGATGTTCCATATCATCCCAGTTTGCAAGCTATATTTCCGACATACCAAAAGAGGTCATAGAGGAGTTCAAAAACAGAAGGTTGGATGATGAGTATCCAGTCCTATACATAGATGCAACATACCTGCCTCTGAAGAGGGACAGTGTAGAAAAAGAAGCAGTTTATGCTGTTCTGGGATTGAGATACGACGGCAGAAGAAACATACTTGCATACTTCCTACCTGGAGGCAATGAGAATACACAGATGTGGAGAGAGATATTTGAGGACCTAAAATCAAGGGGACTAAAGAATGTCAGAATGATAATCAGCGATGATCTAAAAGGGCTCTCAAGATCAATAGAGGAGGCATTCCCCAAAGCAAAGCATCAGCTATGCTGGTTTCATCTGAAGAAGAACATAAAAAGCAAGGTGAGAAAGAGACACTGGGATGAGATGCTGAAAGAGCTAAACCAGATAATGGAGGCTAAGACCCAAGAGGAGGCAGAACTCTTGATGAATGAGTTCATCGACAAATGGAGTAGGCTCTATAAATCCCTAAACAGCCTAAAAAGTAAAGTCAAGAACTATACACACTTCTCAAACCTCAATGAAAAGATAAAGGTATACTTTTCAACAACAAACTGGATGGAGAGGTGTTTCAAGGAATTAAAGGATTCTTTAAGAATTAGGGGTTATCTCCATTCTGAGGACAGTGCTGAAAAGTTCCTTTACCTTTTCTTCAAAGATAAGGATGAGAAGTATTCATCAAGAAAGCTCAGATACTCTGAATACCTGATGGAGGCTTTTGGATAGATGGGGAAACTAAGTGAACCAAACAGGAAGAGGGGTGACACAAAAAAGTTGACATTGCCGTGTGGATCACAACAAACTCCTCCTTGCTAATCATTCTGACACTCTCCTTTTTAAAAAGATTACCCAAGGAGAGTATAACCAATTACTAAAAGTGGTGCACTTTTAGTAGGCGTTGGTGGTGTATTTTAGCACGACGGATGACACAAAAAGATAGAAAGTATAAAGGGCATAGGCTTTCTAACAGCCGTTAATTTGTTCTTGTTTTTTGAAAAGAAACAGGTTAAAAATAGGAGAGAGGCAACTGCGTTGATAGGATTAGACCCCATTGTATATGAATCTGGCAAAAAGAAAACAAATAAAAGAATAAGCAAACAGGGAGATGGCTATATAAGGAACCTCATCTATATGGCAGGTATGTGCGCAATAAGAACCAACGATAAAATCAAAGAGTTTTTTGAAAGACTTGTATCTAACGGCAAAAAGAAAAAGGTGGCTTTGGTTGCTTGTATGAGGAAACTGTTAATTATGGCATTGGCACAGTATAAGAATGCATACTTAGAAAAAACGCATTGATTGGCTAAAAGGGGTTGACAAATGACACAGTATCTACGAGGTGTAAGATGGGGGTTTGCCTCTGTGCCACACAATTGCATGGTATGACATGTTGTAGGCAACTATAAAAAACAAAATGAAGAGCATTGAGATTGATGTTCGGTTTTTGAAGAAATAGAGGGCAAATTCGTAAGGAATGATAAAGCTCAAGATGAGGAGTGATGTTTTGGGGTTTGATTTTGTAAGTCTGCGAAAAACAAGCATATGAAAATGAAATCTATCTGGTTCAAACGGAGATGTTCCGCGTAAAAACTTTTTTCTATAGAAGGAGAATATCACCTCCCAGACGGGGTATATCATGACTGCCAGGCAGAACCAAGGGGAGACCTGGGGGTGTCTTGAGACTAAAAACACAGATAACTCTGCAAGCATGAAACCCAAAAAATAAGCCCCGCCGTCGCCTAAAAAGATCTTGCCGAAGGGAAAGTTCAAAACAAAGAAGCCCAGTGTAGAAAAGAACAAAACCAAGCTAATTTCAAATAGGGCAGTGTCGTGCAATTGGTATGACACAGCAGAAAACACAGCTAAAGCAATCAGAGAAAAGCCACTTGCAAGGCCGTTGAAACCGTCGATTATATTTATAGAGTTTACCACACCAGCTACAGCAAAAACCGTGAATACAAAGGCTATTGCGTAATGTAAATGCCTAAAAGGCGCAAAGCCCAGATTCTTAAGCAAAACTCCTGTAAATAAAATAACCAAAAAAGCAGACAAAAAAGCCAATATTAGTCTTATTTTTGGACTTACCTTTATTGAAGAGTCTTCCAAAAATCCGCCAATGGAGACAGGCAAACTTGCTAAAAATAGTTTTAAAGCCAAAGTATTAGCAAAAAACAACGATCCTATTAAAAAAGCAAGGAATATGCCTAACCCGCCTATTCTTGGAGTGTCATCTTGATGGAACCTTTGGGGCTTATTCTCTTTAACTTTATCAAGAAACAACCCCCTATGTCTTGCCAAATAAATTAAAAAAAAACAGCTAATTAAAGAGACATAAAAAACTACTACAAAAACAATTAAAAACTGGTTCATGTAGTAATTTTAGTAATTTACAATTTATATGTCAAAATATATTAAAATAAAATTGACTTTAGTAGCTCTATTTGCTATAAGGATTTAGTAGATATAATTAGAAGGAGGGAGAAGATGAAGCTGAAAAAGAAAGTAGGTATTGGTGTTTTAAGTATGTGTGTTGCTACGGTTTTGGGTGTTACACCTGTTGTTATGGCTGCGCCTGCAACCGCAGGGGGTGGAGCAGCTGCAGCTACAAGCGGTGGAGGTTCATCTGGAGCAGCTGCTGGTGGCGCAGGTGCAGCAGCAGGAGGAGCATCTGGAGGAGCTGCGGCAGGGGCAGCTGGAGCAGGAGCCGCAACAGCTGGGGCAACAGCAGGGGCAGCAACTATTGCGGGAGTTAGTACAGGAACTATAGCAGCTGGAGCTGTGGTGGCAGCAGGTGTTATAGCTGCTATAGCTGCATCCACAGGCGGAACAACGACAACTCATCATCATTAGAATTAATCTTTGCTCTATGAGAAAAAGTAGCTGGCTGATTTTTTATCTATTATTTATTGGGTCGTTAATTGGTGTTAATTCTTGGGCTCTCTCTCAGTTTGAGAGGGAGTCTTCTTTAATCCTCAATAGAGCCGATACCTTCTTCAGGATGATGAAAAGCAAGGATTATAGAGGCATATGGCAATTGTTGACAGAACAATCCAAAAGCATAATCATAAAGGATGTGTGTAAATTTATAAAAAAATCTTCAGGAAAGTGTGATGTAAATATAGTAAGATCCAGCTTTAAGAAAGGCAAAGGCCTTGCCCGTGATTATTGGGATGCTTATTTAAGATATTTCAACCCAGATATCATACTTAACCAAAGCAGCTGGAATATAAAATATATACACGCAGACGATGCAAAGATAACAATCAAATACAAAAAAGCCCCCAATCCTGTTTTTTTGCTCATGAAGAAGGAAAACGGCTCATGGAAAGTAGGTTTAGCTGAAACATTCTTTAACCACTAATCCCTCAACTTTCATTATTTCTCATTTAAATATCTCATTTCCATGATGATAGAGATACCACGGTTGTGTTCGTCTCATATAATTAAATAGTTCTTTATGATGCTTTATATCCTGGGCAACATCCCTCGTCCAGGGCGAAAGAGAATAGTCGTAGACCACCTTACTATCCTCACCCTTAAACAGCCTTATCGGTAAACTCAAAGATATACCATAATCATGATAACCCCTATTAACACTATCATGAAAAACAGATGTGTTGGTTATTGAATACCACGCAGAGAGTATAACACCGTTTATATCCTTTGAAATCTGGAATCTGCACCCATAATCCCCTGCTAAGAATCTTCCTGCTTTTATATCGAAAAACAGATCCTTCGATGGAAAGTTTATCCTGGCCTTCAAAAAGAACGGCGCATAGTATTTTTTCACATTCTCTTTTAGTTTATTAGCATCTGCAAAGGCGAACATCCTATCCGGACTCCTCTTTTTAACCAAGCTTCCACCAAGACCCACAAGCAATTTTCCATCAAAGAGCGGTTTTGCAACTTCAGCATCTATGCCTGCATATTCATACTCCAAAAGGCCCACTGCCCCCCTAAAATACACATCACCCACCTTAAAAATCTGATTAAAAAGCAATGTGTCCAGATTAAAGTTCTGTTTTTCATATAAAACTATATCACTCCTGACAGGTATTGATAGTGGTTTATTCACTGTGGAGATGTTATTCAAGAAATATTTACTAACAGAGACATATACACTGCCGCCCTTCCACGGGAAATACTTACCCCACAAAGAAATACCTGCTCTGTATTTAAAGAAACCTGAGGGGTCGTTTAAAAATGTTTCTGTATTGGGCTTTAAACCCCAATCGAACATCCTGATATTACTAAATTCACCCTTAGGCACATATATGTTTTGCGTTCTGAGTTTAGATAAATACAAAAAATTATCTTTTGAAATTCTTTTGTCTTTCAAATCTACAATATCCCTAACAGTGGTCGTAAATTCAAACTCTGGAATAAAGTTCCTCTCCAGTATTATAGAGACACCCAATTTTTTATCCTTGGGATGGATGGATTTTAATATATTTAACACAACTCCTAATGCCCTTGTCTGATAGAAGTATTTTGTGTTCTCTGCAACTATATACAGCCTTTTATCCTCTATTTTAACCATGATATTGCTAAACCCAGATTCCTGCAATGCCAAAGCAATCCTTCTCTCAATAGGGTATTTGAAATAAGCAACAGGCTCAACATATGGTGGATCATAGATAGGAATAAGAGGCTTACCTATATTAAAATTGGCAGACAGATTGGCAGCAAATCTTTCCCCCCTCTGATAAGACAGATCAAGTTCTATCCACTTTCTTGGTTTCCATCTCAATCCAAAATTATAGTGTGATTTTACAGGTTTTTTGAAGTATTTTCTGGTTGCAGGATCCTTGGTTTGGTTGTGAAATTCAGTAGGATTGTATTCAACCATAAGGGAGTATCTATCAGTGGGTGCAAATTCAATACCCCAGAACAATTTAGAATCCTTAAACCATTCAATAGGGTGATGGAGCATCTCAAATTCAAATTTACTCTTGCTTCTGCCAAGTTGCTTCTTTCCATACCTACCGTTTCCCAAACCTATAGTAAAATCAAAAGGCCATATCTGTTTACTAAACACCAAATATTGTGACGCATACAGTCTTGTTCCAATTAAATCATTACCGCCAATTGCTATAGCAGGTCTCCATTTACCCTCAGGAAAAAGCTGATACTTAAAATCAATATCCTTATCCTTGTAATTACCGTATTTACTATTATTACTAAAACCTTTAACCCCAATTATATCTGTAATCAAGCCATTTAGCTCAAGCCTTTTAAGAGGAGAAAATGTTCCGTAAAATCTCCAATACGGATAAACAAAACTTGCTCCAAACCTATACCTGTTTTTCTTCATTACCCTTGCATTGGGTATGGCCATCAAGCCAGATATACCGTAATTGGAAGGCGAATTAAAAGGGGAGTCGGCTGCATAAACCGACCCCTTAATCAATGCAAAAAACAATAAAAACAGGAGGGCTTTCTTCATTTTAATACAACTTAAGAACAACACCTGTTGTAACGGCTATCTGCATCAAAACCTGAGTAATATCCTTTATATTTCTCAACCACGGCGTAAATTGAACCTTACTTGGAACAACAATGGTATCACCCGGATCAAGCTCACTCTTGTTCGAGAAGGCAGCAACCTCCCACCTGGATTTAAACGGATTCCATTTAACCGCACCAGATGATACCTTATAAGCGCTCCCATCAACTTTTAGCACAAACACATTGCTCTTATCCGCAAATTCAGAATACCCTCCGGCCATTTTTATATAGTCCTTCCAGCTGAAATCTGGCGAATAAACGAATGTTGAGGGTGACATTACAGCGCCAACAACACTTACTATATCCTTTTCCTTCGGTATAATAAGTGTCGCTTTATCCTCAAGTTCAATATCATATGGGGTGCCTTCCATTATCCTAACAGGAGCCAATCTTATAACAACCCTGCCTTTAGCCTTAAGCTGTTTAAGCGTATTAATAAACCTTTCTGCCAGTGTCATCTGGGTCTTGGCAGTTTGGGCCTCTTCTGCGGAAAGGGATTTTTGGCTTGTTTCGCTGGTTGATAGGAATATCTGTGACTGCAGCTTTCTGACAAGCTCCTCTAAAGCCTTTTGCTGAATCTCTCTGGCGGTTGGTGATAGATACTCAGCGCCCTTTAGATATGCATCGTCCTTATACCCACCAGCTTCTTTAATTAAATCCGATAATTTAGCACCCTTCTTCAAAGTATAAACACCTGGGAATTTAACCTCTCCTTTAATGGTGACATTAATTACATCTCCCCAGCCAGGCATTTTCCTTATAAAAACCCTATCAAATGGTTTTAGCAAAATATTATTGGACGGATCACCCATCATAGCCAACCTTAAATCCACATACTTTCTTGACATCTCAGCCAGGGATCCATTATCCAGGTATTTATAAGATACAATCTCTGCTCTTTTCATATAGGCACCTTCTTTTAAACCCCCGGCTTTCATTATAAGGTCTTTTATCCTAAAATTGCTATCCCAGGTCTCATATATTCCCGGATTTCTAACTTCTCCGAATATAAAATATTTAGGTTTCTGCTTAAAAAAGGATTTGGGGAATATATAGACTTTATCCAATGGTTTAAGGGCAATATCGTATTGACCATTTAATATCTTTCTTAAATCAAATCTCAACAGTTCTGTATCGGTCTCAGAGGTATTATACCTCTTAATAAGGCCGTATTTAAGATATGTATTGGGCAACAAATCATTATAGCTCTTTATTAATTCACTTAATTTCATACCGGGATGATATGAATACACACCTGGATGCTTTACATTACCAATCAGCTCCACGGAGTTTTTCAGATTACTTCTGACAGAAAATACCTTAACCAAATCTCCATCCTTAACCATAAAGCTATTTAATAGTTTTTTATTATCAAACTCTATATCCTTAACTATTCTCCATTTATGATTCTTAAACCTTACAACCTGAATCACCTGGGATAGGGCATTGGGCAGTAATCCACCAGCCATATTCACTATATCCTTAAGGCTTGCCGGTTTTTTCAACTCATATATACCCGGTCTTTTCACATTACCGGCAATACCTACAAGCGGACCTACAAGTGGCACAAAAACCACATCGTTGTTTCTTAATATCCAATCATGCGACCTATCGCCCTTCATCAAAACATCGTATATATCAAGAACATTTACCACTCTGTTATATCTTTTAAGCTCTATTTTTCTTAATGTCCCCCGTGTTGTTGGGCCACCGCACGCCATTAGAGCATCTAAAACAGTAGACATGGCAGGCAAGCTATACAACCCGGGTTTTTTTACCTCTCCTAAAACAAAAACCTGAATTTGATGAAGTCCATTAAGGGTTATAGATACATTTGTCCCTATTATCCTCTTTGCCTGTTCCTTTAAAAAATCCTGCATCTTACTGTATGTCATACCGGCAACCATTAATGGGCCTATATTAGGAAAGAATATCCTGCCGTCTGCACCAACCTTAAGGTTGTATTGTGCATTTATCCTTCCCCACAGTATCACCTGTATCTCATCACCAGGACCGATAACATAATTTGGTGGGACAGGTTGAACAAACAAAGGTTCACTGGGTTTTCTTTCAAACAGAGAGTAACCGTAAGGTTTTAAATCTTCTAAAGAGATATCCAAAACGCCAGATGAGGTCTTAAGATAAATGCTAAACAACCCACTATTATTGTCAAATTCCCTTTCAGAATAAAAATTTTTATTCCTCGTTATATTATCAGTTAAATTATCTGCTGTTGTATTATCATAAAACCTATATTTGCTTTTATAAGCCTGTTTTTGTTGAATTCTATTACTCCTAACTATCTCCAAAGCTCTTTGTATCTCCTCAGGCGTTAAATCTTTAAACTGCGGATTGTTCTGTATAACCTGTTGCAGCTGAGTTTGAGAGATATTTGCTGGTAAATTAGGACTGCCTTGTATATTCTGGCTATTTGAAGCCAAAGCAAAACCAAATATAATAAAAATGATTCCAAATAGAATAACACTTCTTTTCATGCCGACTCCTCCTTCAGCATCTCTTGCCTCCTATTTTTAGCCTCTTTTATAAACTCAACAAAAAATACCAAAAAAATACCCAAAATAAGACTCATAATAAAAGCCACTATAACGATAAGTTTTCTTTTGGGTTTGTATTTCTTAATAGGAATTTGGGGCGGATCGATAACCTTAAAGGCAAAATCCTCACTAACCTTAGCCATAACCATTGTCTCTTCCTGTTTCGCTATCAAACTGTAAAGCTTCTGTTGTATAGTTGGATCCTGGGTTTTATTAAGTTCATCTTCCAATATCTTCTTTCTTTTTTTTGCAATTTCTATAGCCTCTTTGGTCATCCTATCCTTTAAGGTTGAAAGCAAATCACCAACAAGGTTGGCGGCTATAACAGGATCCGGATACTCCACAGATACGCTAATCGTTCCAAGCTTTTTATCCTCATTAACATCTATCATATCGGAAAATGATTTAATAGCTTTTGACATTCTTATTTCTTCTTTATTAAAAACCTGCTTTTTGGAGCCAAAAATAGCTTTTTTTATTTTTGTTATAATACCCTCTTTTTCTATCCATCTCTTATTTTTACTATCCCACGATTTATAAAGTATAACAGGCAAAAGATTGTATTTCTCAATTGTTTCCCTTTTCAAGCTCCTTGATTTCAAAAGGGCCATTATATCATCACTGCCACCCGAGCCGGGCAGGCTTATACCAACCAAAGACGCAATGCCGCTGTATTGAGATACCAAAGAGCTTCCTCCTGAACCCTGCTTGGTTGGCAATATTACAGCACTGCTTTTATAAATATTCTCCATAAAAAGCGTTGCCACAACGGTTATTATCGTCAAAGAGAGTGTAAAAACAACTATAAATTTTCTATACTTCCATATCCTCTCCCACAACTCATATAAATCTATCTCATCATCCTGATAAACATCCATGCATCTTTCTTCTTTTTCCAATTTATCCATAAACCTCCCTCCAGGCAGTGTAAAATTACTTGTGTCACCCTTTGAAGGGAGAGGGGTTATATGTTATAACCCCTCTTTGACACTAACCCTTCAAAGGAGGAAAAACACATGTATGATTTGATTTTTACACAATTGAAGGAAGAATTCAAGTCAATGATTGAAAGGATCATGAAAGAGGAAAGAGACAGGTATCTGGAAGAGAACAAATCAACAAGGGCAAATGGATATTACACAAGGTCACCAAAAACAATATTAGGTCAGATGGAGCTTTCCATCCCCAGAACAAGGGACGGCAAGTTCAAAAGCGATGTATTGCCTGAGAGAAAGAGGGTGATGTTTCTCCTTGATGACATAATAAGGGCAATGTTCGTGTCTGGAGTCTCATCAAGGAAGGCAGGCAAGGTTTTAGAAAATCTCATTGGATGTTCCATATCATCCCAGTTTGCAAGCTATATTTCCGACATACCAAAAGAGGTCATAGAGGAGTTCAAAAACAGAAGGTTGGATGATGAGTATCCAGTCCTATACATAGATGCAACATACCTGCCTCTGAAGAGGGACAGTGTAGAAAAAGAGGCAGTTTATGCTGTTCTGGGATTGAGATACGACGGCAGAAGAAACATACTTGCATACTTCCTACCTGGAGGCAATGAGAATACACAGATGTGGAGAGAGATATTTGAGGACCTAAAATCAAGGGGACTAAAGAATGTCAGAATGATAATCAGCGATGATCTAAAAGGGCTCTCAAGATCAATAGAGGAGGCATTCCCCAAAGCAAAGCATCAGCTATGCTGGTTTCATCTGAAGAAGAACATAAAAAGCAAGGTGAGAAAGAGACACTGGGATGAGATGCTGAAAGAGCTAAACCAGATAATGGATGGACCTGCTACAATCCTGTATACACCAAGTTAGTGCATATGATACACTAACTTAAGGAGGTAGTTTTTATGAAACCAAGGAGAAGGTTTTCAAATGAATTCAAGTTGGATGCAGTCCTCCTTACTCTTCAAGGAGACAGGACTGTCAAAGAGGTATCAGAGGAGATGGATATCCCCTATGCTCTCCTTTGCAAATGGAGAACAAAATACAAAAAGTTGGGAGAGAAGGCCTTTGTTGGCAAAGGAAACATCTCAGAGGATAGAAAAGACATAAAGGCTTTAGAAAGAGAGTTGAGAATTGTGAGGCAGGAGAGAGACATATTAAAAAAAGCACTCGCCATCTTCTCAACTCATCAGAACAAAAATACAGATTTATAGAGATGTTCAGAAATGAATTTCCAGTTGAGAGGATGGCAAAAGTACTGGATATTACAAGGGATAGCTACTACAAATGGCTAAGAAGAAGACAAAGCAAAAGAAAACAGGAAAATGAGTTTCTACTTTCGAGAATACGACACATATTCTATCTCCACAAGAAAAGGTACGGCTCAAGCAGAATCCATGCAGAACTTAAAAAAGAAAACATAACCTGCTCAAGAAGAAGAGTAGCGAAGCTAATGAAGTCAGCCAATCTTATCAGCATAAGATACAAAAGACACAGATACCCAGAAAATAAAAACAGTGAAAAAATAGATAAATATCCGCCCAATCTGTTGAATCAGGACTTTACTGTTGACTCACCCAACAAGGTCTGGGTATCTGATATAACCTATATCCCAACCAAAGAGGGTTGGCTCTATTTAACCACAATAATAGACCTGTTCAACAGAGAGGTAGTGGGTGAGAGCAGGTCATACAACCTAAAAACGGAGAATACCGTCATAAAAGCCCTATATGAGGCAATGAGAAAGAGGAAACCAAAAGAAAAACTCATATTCCACTCAGACAAAGGCGTTCAATACCACTCCAAAGAATTCAGAAACATACTCAAAGCTTTCAATATCACACAAAGCACAAGCGGAAAGGGCAACTGCTATGATAATGCTGTCGCTGAGAGCTTCTTTAAAACCCTAAAGAGTGAGCTTCTATCAAATGGGGCTTTCAAAACAAAAAGAGAAGCTAAAATCAAGGTTTTTGAGTATATAGAGTTGTACTACAACAAGAAAAGGATCCACTCCTCACTGAATTGGTGTACTCCTGAGGAGTATTTGGAGAACTACTACAGAAATACTGACAAAAGAGAAGAAGAAACACAACAAGTAGAGCAGAAAGAGGCAGTGTGATTAAAAAAGAGGGGGGGTTTTTTAAAAAACATGACTAATTGGGTGTATAAAAAAAGGTTGACAGACCAGAGTGCTTATGATACTATAACAAAGAAGTGGAGACATCTAAACTTCTTTGAGCATGAGTGTTATCTTCATGCAAGAATCCCAAGGGTAAAACTGCCGGATGGAACTATAAAAACAATAAAAGCTCCCTGGGAGGGTGTAAGCAGTGGATTTAGTCTGCTTTTTGAAGCTTTACTTTTGCAGCTATGCTCATCCATGCCTGTTAATCAGGTATCTAAACTCATCAATGTCCACAATGATAAAATATGGGATATGCTTGATAAATATGTGAATAAAGCAAAAGAATATGAAGATTCCTCCAATATTGATTCTGTAGGTATAGATGAAACAAGTATAGCCAAGGGACATGAATACATCACCCTGTTTGTGGATTTAAACAAAAGGAGAACACTGTTTGTGGCAGAGGGCAAAGATGCATCAACAGTCAAAGAGTTTGTAAAAGACTTTAAAGAGCATAAAGCAGAGATAGACAACATTAGAAATGTCAGTTGCGATATGTCGCCTGCATTCATCAAAGGAGTAAAAGAACACATACCCAATGCCGATATTACATTCGATAAGTTTCATATCCTTAAGATTATCAATGAGGCAGTGGATAGTGTAAGAAAACAAGAATCCAAAGAAAATAAACTGCTGAAAGGAACCAAATATATCTGGCTTAAGAATAAACATAATCTCACAAGAAAACAGAGAGAGGCTTTGAAAGAATTGACAATATCAAATATGAATCTGAAAACTATAAGGGCATATAACATAAGACAGTCTTTTCAAGACATCTATAATGCAGAAACAGAAGAAGAGTTTACAGCCTACCTGAAAAAATGGTATTTCTGGGCAACCTATTCAAGATTAAAACCCATAATAGAGTCTGCAAGAACAATTAAAAAACACTGGAATGGAATCATAAATTGGTTTAGAAGCAGAATCAACAATGGAATACTTGAGGGATTAAACTCTGTTATTCAGGCAGCAAAGGCAAAAGCAAGAGGATATAGGACATTTAAAAACTACAGAATTATAGTATACCTTCTAACAGGCAAACTTGATTTCAGTCTGGTCAACAAGAGTTTGAGGGGGATTTAGTGTTGTGGGAGTTACCCATAAGAAAGTGGAAAGAGCCAAAATTTATTTAAGTAGCCTTGTTCCTTTTTTTTATACAAAGTTTTATAGATACTATCAAGGGAGAAAAATATTTGCTTATATTTTGGGAGAATTGATTCCAGTAGTAATGTTTTTATATTTATACTCTCATATTGATTATAAAAAATTTCTTTTATTATGGCTATTTTTTTGGAGTATATATGAGATAGGTTATTTTATAAATGATTGTGTATCTGTTAAGAAAGAAAATATCTCTTCAATAAGGGTTGAAAATCAATTTTGCAAGCATTTAAATATTATATTGATATTTAGAGTAATTGTAGTTTTGTTATTGTTATGGAATTTATATAAAATAGTCCCTATTTTAAAGCTTTTAGTGATTAGTTTTTTTTTAATGTCTGTTTTCTATGTACACAATAAGTTAGTTGATTATTCATATAGGTTTCTTACTTTAGTATTGCTTGGTGTTTTAAAGCCGATGTTTATTTTATATTTTTTTGATGTAGATATATCTAAATATATCTTTATTATTTTTCCTACTTTGATAGTTAAATATTTAGATTATTTGTTTGCAAAAAAAATATCTTCTTTAGATATTAGAAATTCAAGAAAACATAATTTTTGGCTATTTACTGGATGGGGTTTTATTTTAGTTTTTATCGATTTGAAAATGGTATTTATTTTTTTACCTATATATACTCAATATAATAAAATATTTATCTATCAAAAGGTAAAAAATGCCTTTTAGTTTATTGTTATTAGAAGTTAGTTGCTTGTTTTTTATATATATTTTAAGTTTAAATTCAAAAAAAGATATTTTTATGCCTTCAAATATAGAGTTATTTTTTTTTAGCGCAGCATTTGGTGGAATGAATTTTTGGCTTTTTGTATTTGAAAAAGAGTTTAATGGAAAAACATACCAATATTTAGCCTTAATGGTTTTTATATTTGCTATTAGTTATTTTATAGGTTATCGTATAACTACAAACAATTTTACCATTTTAAAAATATCAAAAACAAAAACTATATCTAACATTAAGCTAAAATTTATTTGGTTTTTTTCTTTGTTGTTTGCGATAGGTTTGTTTGTAGTTTTACTAAAATTAACACATACAAATCCCATGAAACATCCATTGCAATTTAGATTGGTATCGCAACACAAATATGGACCTATAGCCTTACTTATGAAAACAGCGCTTTTCTTATCTTATGGAATTGCACTTTATTTTTTATTTTCTAAAAAAAGAAAACTATTTTTTATAATTTCTATAACTATATTTTTTATTTTTTTTATAGTGAGTGGTGCAAGGAGTAATTTGTTATTGATGGGTGTAATGTATTTACTATTTTATCATTACTATGTAAAAAGAGTATCGTTTATGAAAATAGCACTATATATAGGAGTAATGATCCCAATATTCATAGGATACACTATATATAGAACTACTGGTGATATGGGAAAATTAATATATTTAAACGGTGAAGATGGCTATATAATGTTTGAACCTATCTTTAGATGGAGTGGTTTGTATAATGCTTTAGTAGCCATAGAATCATATCTTAATAATCATTTAGATTTTAAGTTTCTTCAATATTGGACATATGTCTTAACACTTCCAATTCCTAGGATGTTTTGGAGCGGTAAACCATTAGATACCTCAAGAGATCTCTCAATTACTTTTGCGCAAGGTGGAT